>JAOZTV010000045.1 GCA_029939015.1 Candidatus Aminicenantota bacterium | reverse complement strand
TCAGAAAATTTTGTTGAGTATATTGTTGAAATACCCGGCTCGTTCATACTTATTCCATATAGGTAGTCTGCCTCTTCCATTGTTTTAAAATTATGGGTGATTATTAGAAACTGAGTGTTCTTTTTGAGTATATGGAGAAATTTCAGAAACCTTTGGATATTTGCTTCATCAAGAGATGCATCAACTTCGTCAAATATACAAAATGGAGCAGGTTTATATTGAAATAAAGCAAATAAAAACGCAAGAGAAGTTAGCGTTTTTTCACCACCTGAAAGCAATCTAAGGTTTAGAAGTTGTTTCCCAGGTGGTTGTGCCTTGATATTTAAACCTGTTTCGAGTAAATTTCCCTGATCTGTTAATGTAAGGGTTGCATCGCCACCTTCAAAGAGTATTTTGAAGTTTTCTACAAAACTTTCTTTGATTTCGTTAAAGGCTTTTAGAAAACTGATTTTTGATTGAGAATCAATTTTCTCAATTACTTCATGCATATCCTGTATTGAATCGATTACATCTTCTTTTTGAGTGATTAAAAAGCCATGTTCACCAAATAGCATTTCATATTCAGATTCAGCTGAAAAATTTAGTTTTTCGCTATCTCTCATTTTACTAAGTTTATCCTCAAAATTTGCAACTTCTTCTTCAAGCTGTGGTAAATCTTTTGATAGATAGTCTTCACTACCTTTGATGTTTCTTATCTCATCATTCAATTCTTTTAAGGCAATATCTTCTAAACGAAATACATCATTTTTAAAAGATGTTAATGTGATTTCTACCTCACTCTTTGTTTCCTTAATTTCACTTATATCAATTCGTAGTTTTTTAAGATTAATATTATTGCTTTTGAGTTTTTCGTTTATGAGGTTAGATTTAAGTGCAATGTCATGTAAAAAAATGCCATTTTTTTCTAATTCTGTATTAGTTGACTTTAATTCTTTTTGTAAAGAATTAATTTTATTCTCTGTTTCTTTATTCAAGTCTGATAATTCTTGTAATTTATTTTGATTATTTTTGTTTTGGACAGTTAATCTGTTTTTATTATCCTCTAAACTTGATATTTGTGACTCAATAGATTTTGTTTTTTCCTGAATTAAATAAATGCTACTTTGTTGTTTTAGGTTCTTCTTCTCAACTTCATTTAGCTTGTCTTTTTTTTTGTCAAGATTAAGTTTGAATCTTTCGTTTTCCTGTATTAATTTTTTTTCATTTTCTATTAGTTTTATTTCTTTATCTTCAGAAAGTTTGAGTTCTTTGGAAAGATTTTTATTATCCTGTTTGATTATCAGGAGTTCTTTTTTAATTATTTCAAGTCTTTTTTTGTTCCTAATTTCATTTTCTTCAATTGAAGCAAGATCTGATTTTTTTTGATAGATATCTTTTTCACAAGTTTTTAATAGTTGCTGTTCTTTTTGGATAGAATTTAACACTTTATCGTACATTATTTTTTCTTTGTTATGATTTGTATAAATATCATTTAAACTTTGGGTTAATGCTTTAACATTGGATTCTGCTTCAAAAATCTCATGGTTGATGTTTAGTATTCCTTTATCCCTATCCTTGATGATTATTCCATTACTTGTTATTATTTCAGAGTTTTTTGTAATAATACCATATCCATATTTCAAGAAAATATCTACCCCATTGGATAGGTTTTGAACAAAAACACCGTTTTTCAAGCTTTGTTTGTGTTTTATTTCTTCAAGAACATAAATATCATTGATAAATGATATAAAGCCTTTCTCATTTGTGATTTCTTTTTTTAAATTATCTGGTATTTCATGTTTGTTCTTATGTATTAGAATATATTTGTTCTTATTATCAGGGATGTTATTGCTGCTTAAAAATGTAGCATCCATCTCATCAAAAAAATAATTCTCAATAGCTTTATAATAGCTCTTATCTGTCTTGAGAATATCCTGGAGTGGTTTTTCGTTTGATTTGTTTGTTATATTGAGATGCCCGGATATTTTGCTTTTAATTTCAATATATTTTTCTTTTTGTTTATTTAAACTTAAAATTTCATTTTCAATTTCGTTGATTTTGTTTTTGTTTTTATCAATATTTAATTTGAGAAGGTTTTGAGTGTTTTTAAATTTATTAATTTCTTTTGTGATTTTCAAAAGATTATTTTTAAGATTTTGTAATTCTTTTTGCTTTATTTCAATCTCATTAATTAAGTCAGTCTTTAAAATTTCGTTCATATATTTGTTTTTATTTTTTATTTCATTTTCATTTGAAAATTTTGTTCTTTCAAGTTTGTTTAGTCTGTTTTTTTCAGAGGATATTTGTGATTGTATTTTGAAAATTTCAGATTTGAAACTTTGGTTTTCATTCTTGAATTTCATGAGTTCAGAATTTAACCCTGAAATTATAGACTTAGTTGCTTTTTGTTCAGTTTTTTCTGATTGTAGCTGTAGCTTGAGAGAGGTAAGGCTTTTTCTTAGTTTTACTAATTCAGGCTCGATCAATTCATTTTCTTTGATATTATTATTCATGTTTTTTTTTACATCTATTTGACTTTGAGATGTAAAAACTTGTTGTTGATTGGATTTTTCAATTTCTTTTTGTGTTGATATAAGTAAACTATTTGTATTAAATTTTATTTTATCAAATTTCTTTTGTTCTAAGTCAATATTCCATTTTTCTTCTTCAAGCTTCAATATGGTTTTTTCAATGGCAATAATCTCTTTTGATAGTAAGAGTTCCTTTTTTATACGTTCGTCTTTTATAAAAAGGTTTTTTTTTACTTCGACTTGAATAGTTGAATATTTTTTTTCTATTAAAGCTTTGAGATTATTTATCTTTTCAATTTTGTAAGCTCTATACCTTTGAACATAATTTACCTGGTTTTTTAATTCTTTAAGCCTCTTTTCCTTATCAAATATCAACATATCAAGGCTTTCAAGGTTTTGCTCAGCAATTATTAACTTGTTTACTGTTTCTTTTTTTCTTTCAAGGTACTGTGATACTCCTGCCGCTTCTTCAATCAAGATTCTTTTTTCTCCAGCTTTAAGAGAAACTAATTTGTCAATACTTCCCTGTTCAAAGATGAAATATTTTTTTTCGCCCATTTGCATATCGTATAAGGTGTTTTGAATATCCTTATTACGGCTGTATTTCTGGTTTAAAATATATTTAGTTTCAGAAGACCTATAATACCTTCTTGCAATATGAACAGGCTCATAATCCTTAATAAAATATGCACCAACTTCAGTCATACCGAGTGGCTTTTTATCTGCACTACCATTAAAAATTAGGTCTTCGTTATTTTCACCCCTGAGGCTTTTTATCTTTTGTTCACCTAATACCCATAGAACAGCATCAACAATATTGCTTTTTCCACATCCATTAGGGCCGATAATTGCAGTTATACCCTTATGGAATTTTATAATAGTCTTTTCCGGGAAAGATTTAAAGCCATGCAACTCTAATTTGTCAAGATATATATTCATAATTATTCATTAAAAAGAAATAAAATATCACAAATTTATTGTTTTGTCATTTATTTAGTTGAAATTTAATTAAAATAATAGTAAAATAACAATTGTATTTTTTTATGCCCTTCTGTTGAAATGATATTTTGCGTTTGGGTTTAGGGAATAATATGAAACGCTAATAGATTAGGAGAAGTAAGATGACAGAAGAAAAAAAAGATCAAGAAAAGGTAGAAGTTAAAGAAGCTCCAAAGAAAGAGGAGATAAAAGTAGAAACAGAAACAAAAGAAGTTAAAGCAAAGGCAAAACCTGTTTCAAAAAAAGCTGAAAAAGTAAAGATTACTAATAAAATGGATGACATGACACGTTATTCACCTGTGCGAACAGATTTACCTGAGTTAAAAGCTGGTGATATTATTAGAGTATCATATAGAGTTATTGAGGGTGGGAAAGAAAGGATACAGGTTTTTGAAGGAACTGTTATTGCTTTAAAACATAGTGGAATTCAAAAAACAGTTACAGTTAGAAAAACTTCTTTTGGTGTCGCTGTTGAAAGAATATTCCCTTTAAATTCAAAACTTGTTCAAAAGATTGAAGTTAAAAGACATTCAAAGGTAAGAAGAAGTAAACTTTATTATCTAAGAAATCTTAAAGGTAAGGCTGCAAGGTTAAAAGAACTCAGGTAATGCCTGATTTTGAAATAGAAGAAAAATATTTAAATAATAATAAAAATGCCACAGTTTGTGGTGTAGATGAGGTCGGAAGAGGTTGTCTCTTCGGACCAGTAGTAGCAGGAGCTGTAATACTTAATCCTGCTAATTTAGATTATAGTATCAATGATTCAAAAAAATTAAGTGAAAAAAAAAGGCTTGATTTAGCCTTATCCATATATAAAAATTCTCTTGCATATTCTATTGGTTGGATATGGAATGACGAAATAGATAATTCCAATATTTTGATAGCTACAAAAAATGCTATGAAAATGGCAGTAAAAAATTTGCAAATTTTTCCAGATTATGTTTTAATTGACTGTATGAAACCTGATTTTCTAAATATATCTGGTGATGGTATTGTAAAAGGAGATAGTAAAAGTCTTTCAATTGCAGCTGCATCAATAATTGCTAAGGTATTTAGAGATGATTTATTGATAAAAATGTCTGAATATTATCCAGGCTATAATCTGGATAAAAACAAAGGATATCCTACAAAACAACATATTAATATGGTACAATCATTAGGACAAACTTTTTTTCATAGAAGAAGTTTTAGGATAAAGAATGGCAAAAGATAAAAGATCAAATGTAATAGCGTTGGCTCTTAAGTTGGCAAAGAATGGAAAAATAGATGCTGCAATAAAAGAATATGAAAAAATTATTCAATTTAAGCCTGATGATTTAGAAATAAGAAGAATAATTGGAGATCTACACTATAACCAAAGGAATTTACCTGAAGCAGTAAAACAATTTGATTGGATAGCAGATTTTTACAGACGTGAAGGTTTTCATGCAAAGGCTATTGCAATGCTTAAAAGAGTTACAAAAATTGATTCTTCTAACGAAAAAGTCTCTTTCAAATTAGCCGAATTATATTCAGCGCAGGGTTTAATGATAGAGGCGAAGCAGATATATCTTGACCTGGCGGAGGAACATAAGAGAAAAAATGATATAAAAAGTGCATTAAAAATGTATGAAAAGATTCTTGAATTTGATAGTAGTAATATAAATATGAGGTTATTACTAGCTGAGAACTATTTGAAAGAAAATATGGAAAAGGATGCAGTAAAAGAATATCTCTTAGTCTCTGATATCTTGATACGAAAAAAGGAATTTACAAAAATTGAAGAATTATTAACAAAAGTTATATCAAAGATTAAGAATGAAAAAATAATTGAAAAGCTTGCAAGTTGCTATACTAAGCAAAACAGGGAAGACAAGGCAATTGAGTTTCTTCAGAGTTTTGGCTCAGAAATATATAACCATTTGAATTTATTGAAAATTTTGGGAGATTTATTCTTCAATAAAGGCTTAATAAAGGAAGCAGAGCAAATTTATTTAAAAATTTCCAGTATAAATCCAGAGGAAGTTGAGGTTATTATGAAACTTGGCAGGGTTTATATGAATAGAAAGGAATTTAATAAAACTTATACTTTATTTGCTCCTGTTGTTAATAAATTTATTTCAGCAAAAAAATACGAAGAGGCAATAGGGCTTTTAAGGTTTATTCTTACAGCTAATGACTCATATGCTCCTGTACGGGAAAAAATGGCTGAAATTTTTAAAATTGCAAAAAAGAAAAACAGTTTGATTAAAGTGCTTGAATCCCTGATTCCGATTTATGACAAAAATAAACAAACAGACAAATTAAAGGGCGTTTTAGAGGAACTAATTGCAATATCAAATGCTCCTTATGAATATGAAACTAGATTAAATGAACTTCAGGGGCTTGGCACACCCGTTGATATAGATGAAATAAGTCCTGATGATGAGTTTATGAATCATAATTTTAGAAAAGTCGAAGAAGCATTGAAGGTTAGTGATTATGTTGAAGCTGAAAAAATTCTTAAGCAAATGAAGGAAAAATTTCCTGGAAATCTTAATATAAGTTTGAAGCTTTATGATTTATATAATTTGTCAAATAATAAAAGTTTACAGCTTGATGAGGGTTATAGTATTCTTGGTTTATATAAATTGAGTGAAATGAATGATGAATACACAGAGCTTTTAAAAGAATTAACTGAGTTAGACCCGGGGAATATTGTCACACAAAATTTGAATGAAAATGAAAAGACAGATATAAATATTGAAGATATTGCAAAAGATGATCTGGCTGATGAACTTGAAAGTATAAATTCTTCGAGTTCAGATTCAGTTGAAATTGCTAAACCATTAGATGACTCAGGTATTTTTGAATTGACAGAGGAAGATAGCGTTATTTTACCTGCAGAAGAGGTTAAGAAACAAATTGCAGTTCCGGATAATTCTGATCTTGAATTGATTGATCCAAATGAAATAACTAAAAGTGGGGCAGATACTAAGAAGAGTCTTGATGAACTTCTAAAGGAATTAGGTTTTCATATTTCAAATAAGTTTTTTAATGAAGCTGGAAAATTAATATCTGAATTACAATTACAATATCCTGCAAATGAACGTGTTGAAGCGTATATGCTCAAACTAAACATGGCAATGGAGCAGGGAAACAAAAAAAACAATGTTGAGCCTGTGCCTAAAAAAATTGGAATTAATATTGATTTGGAATCAGGTATTACTGATGAAATTGATACAAAGGCTCCTTTTGCTATATATGAAGAATCCAATAGTAAAAGTGATTCAGGAATTCTTATTGAAATAACAGACCCACCTTATATTCAGGATAATATTGCAAAACCAGATATTGAATTGAGTACAAAAGAAATTGCTGAACCTGAAAAAACAAATATTGATTTACCTGATTTAGATGATGGTTTTTTAAGTGATGTTTTTGACAAAAATGAAGCTACTGATAATAAATCAGACACTAAGCCGCCATTTGTAGATGAGCCTCCATTTGACGATTCAGGTGAAAATATATTTGGTGAGCTTGATGAGGGTGATATTTTTGAAGATGAACCAGTTTTTTTTGCTGCTGATAATTTTTATAATTTGGAAGAAAAATCCAAGCTGGAGATTGAAGCGATAGTGTTTTGGTTAAAAGAACTTGAAAGGCAGAGAACATCAACAATCGAAAAGAATATGATGGAGATTTTTGAAGAATTTAAAAAAGGTGTAGAAGATAAGATTGGTCAGGACGATTATGATACAAGATATAACTTAGGGATTGCTTATAAGGAAATGGGACTGTTGGATGAGGCAATTCATGAATTTCTAATATCCTCTAAACATCCTTTGAAACTTTTTGATTCAGCAGGTTTATTAGGTATATGTTTTAGAGAGAAAGGTATGTATAGTGAAAGTATTAATTGGTTTAAAAAGGCACTTGGATTGCCTGATAGACAAAAGGATGAGTATCTTAATATTAAATATGAGCTTATTAGCTGTTATGAATTCAGTGATGACATTGAATCTGCAAAAGAATTAGCCAATGAAATAAACGAAATAAATTCTGAATTTAGAGATATTAAACAAATATATGAAAAATTAATGCGAGGATAAGACAATAGAGATTGAGGTTCTTTCAAACTTAACTGATTGTCAGCTTAAACAGACAGATTTTGATTATAGTTCAGGGTTATTGGAAAAAATTACCGAAATTCAAAACTATAAGTCTTCATTATTCCAATACATTTCTTTACAAAGTTTCAATGAACTTAAAATTGGAATTCTTTATGAACCTGTTAAATTATTTGAACCAGAAAATTTTGCAAACTTAGATATAGAAGATATTGAGAGTTTATTTGTCCAGTTTTATACAGTAAATGATTTTTTAAATACAAATAGGATTAGCTTTATAAACTTTAATAAATTTGAAATATTCAAAAATGAATCATATATAAGTGTGAAATTTGAGATTCAACTGTCTGATTTTGACTCAAATTCAGCTATAAATATATTGGTAGATTTATTTAGAAACCATAAATATTTTTGTGATTTGAGTTTTTCAAATATCCATGATAAGTATCTTAACCTTTTGCAAGGTTTTAAAAAGATAGATGAATTATACATATATAAGTATAATGAATTCAGCTCAAATTTTCTTAACCTCTATAATATCGAAAATATTAAAAAAAGTTCAAATACTGCAATTAAGATTGTTACTGAAAATAATGTTTTAAATAAAATAATTAAATCTTCACTTTATTCGAATCTATATTCCAATAATTTTTTTTTTTATAATATTGAAGAGGGAACTGACAATTTATTAGAATATATTGTAAGAAATAATCAAAATGATTTTAATAATAAAAAATATGATTTTATTGAAGTAATAGGTGTTTTAGAGGATTATATATTAAAATCGTCAATACGGTCTGTAATATTTTTTGTAGATAGGATATTGGACATTGAAGAAGAAAGTTTTTTTAAGTATTTATTGACTATGACTAAAATCAAAAATATAGTTTTAGTTTCATTTAATATAGATATTGGTGGTGTTTTTGATGTTGAATTAAATGAATTTCCTGAAAATTATTTTTATGATAAAACTTTATTTGAGTCTGAAAATATAAATAGTTCAGATAATTTAAAGAAACCAATTAAAAAAAACTCAGATGATATTCCTTGCATTGATGAGATAATTGATATTAACAATAATAGTGTCACTAATTTGTTGAAAATTGCAGAAATATACAGAAAAAACAAAGATTATAATAATCTTTTTAAAACACTGGAACGATTTCCAAAAAATATTCCAGATGAAAATAAAAGTCATTATTATTATCTTAATTATTATTATAAAGATAGGTTTATAAGTTAGGTTGTAGCTGAGGGGTTTTATAAGAAGATTAAGGAACCTTATTTTATTAATCTCGCATATCTTCATAAGAGTGACAGGTTGATGAAAAATGGTGAATTAGACGATGCCATTGCAATTCTTCTTGATAGTAAGAGTTATTTTAAAAAGAATGAATATCGATTAGAGGAACTTGAAACAGATGGGCAAATAGCAAAATATTATTCAGTCTCAGGTAATAAAATAAAATCTGAAAAAATTTATAAAACTTCTTTTTTTTATGCAGAGATAAATAATTTTATGTTCTTGTCTGCGTCACTTTCTTTAGATTTAGGCAATTTGTTTTATTCTATTGATGATTTTAATCAGGCTGGGTTCTGGTATGAAAAATCACTAAACACATACGAGAATTTGAAAAATAATAATGGTATAAATATATGTGAATTTAATTTAAGTGAGATATATAAAATAAATGGAGAATGGAACAAATCAAAAGTTTTATTAAAGAAAGCACTTGTAAATGATAAAAAGGATAAAAGAAAAGAATCTATTGCAATAGATTGCTATAATATTGCACATTTGGAATATTTGAAAAATTGTATAAATGAGAGTGCAAAATATTGTAATCTTGCTATTAAAAACTTTGAAGAGCTTAAAATTATTAGTGCTATTATAGATTCAAAATTATTATCCTTTAGAATTACTTTTTCAACTTTTTCAAATAAAGAAATAATGGGTTTTGAACAGGGATATTTTAAAAAATGTAGTGATAACCAGAAAACAATGTTTTTAATATTAAAAGATACTTTAAGTAATGTGAAAATAAACGTAATGATTGAAAAATTAGATAATTTCACATCTAAATATATGAAATTTGAAATGTTGGTTTTTCTAATACATCAGTTTAAATATGAAAAATATTTTTTATTATTAAAACAGGTTACGGCTTTAATAAGTAAAAAACAGAGAGATTATTTTTTTTATGAATATCAATATCTTTATTTTAATTATTTTTTTAAGAAAGATGAAATTACTGAAAAAGATAAGGAACTTTTTCTGGAAGTTTTTTATTACTTCTTAAAGAATAAAAGAATTATTTCAAATAATATGTTAAAGATTAAGAAAATAATTGAAAAAGACAATATTTTTAATGATTTGTTGGATAATGCCAGAGTTGTGGATGGTTATAGAAATTGGAAAACGCCGGATGATTTTTTTGTATCATTCTCAAATGAAATAGAAAAGTCATTGAAAGTAGATTTTTTATATATGAAAATTTATCTTGATAAAAAACAACTTTTTGAATTCTCAAATATTAAAACTTATTTAGAAATAGCCGGAGAAATGGTTGGTGTTTCTGTTAAAGGCTTATCTCCAATTAGTTTATTGGTTGATGACATTAAGAAAATGAAAAGTAGAGAAAAATTGTTTTATCCTTATACTGTTACAAAAATCATTCCATGGAAGATTTCTGAAAATATATTTTCAGTATTAATTCTTGGTTTTAGCAATGACTATTATTCTAATTTAGATGTCTTAACTGAGAACAGAGAGTTTTTTTTCAGATACGCATCGCTTTTTTCAGCATTTTATTCTAAACAATTTATAGATAGAGAAAAATTGAATTTTATTATTGGCTCTTCAAATTCAATTGAGGCTATTAAGAAAAGAATCATAAAATTGAGTTCAACAGATTTGTCAATACTAATATCTGGTGAAAGTGGAACGGGAAAGGAATTAATAGCAAAAGCATTACACAATCTAAGTTTTCGCTATAATAAACCGTTTGTTCCTGTTAATATTTCTGCAATTCCTGAATCGTTGCTTGAGGCTGAACTTTTTGGAACAAGAAAAGGTGCATTTACTGGGTCTAATGAAGACAGGATGGGGTTAATTGAATCAGCAGACAAGGGTACTCTCTTTCTTGATGAGATTGGTGAAATTCCAATAAAGCTTCAAGCCAAACTATTGCGAACTCTTGATTCCGGTGAGGTTAGACGGCTTGGCGAAAATAAAATAAAAATAGTTGACTTGCATATTGTTTCAGCTACAAATAAAAACTTAAAGGAAATGGTTAATAAAGGGGAATTTAGGGAAGATCTTTTTTATAGAATAAATGAAATTGAAATTAAATCACCATCATTGAGCGAACGTATATCTGATATACCTGTTTTAACAGAGCATTTTCTAAAAAAGTATAAATTTACTGTCAAAGACGAAAATGAAAGGCAGAATATTGTAAATTACCTAATGAGATTTAATTATAGTGGAAATATAAGGGAATTAGAGTCT
The DNA here is from genome assembly GCA_029939015.1 of Candidatus Aminicenantota bacterium. Taxonomy (GTDB): domain Bacteria; phylum Acidobacteriota; class Aminicenantia; order UBA2199; family UBA2199; genus JAOZTV01. Next base: position 2,822 of record JAOZTV010000045.1, on the reverse strand, counting down.
AAAATAAAGGCTTTAATCACATTTTATCCAGATTATGATGAAAATGAAGCTTTAGGTAATGATGGATATACTTCTGGTATTGGGCTTTTTGAATTGAGGGATAATTACGAGAAGTCAATTATAATTAAATCACTTAAGGAAAATAAAAACATTAAGCAAGCTACTGCAAAAAGTTTAAAGATAAGCAGAATGCATTTGGCAACACTAATTAAAAAATATGATATATCCTTATAGATAGAAAAATTTAAGCTTGACACAATATAATTTTTGCTATAATATATACGTGAACGTACGCGAATGGTAGACGGGGTGCGTTAGGGGGTATGTGTGGGCAAGGGTAAAATTTATACAATTGATGAATTATCAAAGGTGTTGAATGTTTCAAAGGAACTCATTTCTAAAGTAATTAGTGTTAAGTTGGTTATTGCAGTTGGAGTTACTAAAGATAAAACACCGTTCTATTCTGAAGATAATAGAAAACAATTTATTTATATTAAAAGTATGCTTGATTTAGGTTATACGCTTGGTGAAATCCAGAAAATTGTTAAAAAGGTTGGCTTTCCCAAAGAAATTGAGACAATTAGAAGAGATCTTGGTGCATTATTAACAGTTGGTGAGCTTGCGGGAAGGGTAAAAGTGAGTATAAGGACATTAAAATATTGGGAAGAAAAGGGGATAATTGAGTCTGATATGAGAAGTGAAGGTGGTTTTCGATTATATTCGGAATCTTATGTTTATTTATGTAAACTCATACTTGATTTGCAATTATTTGGATATAGCTTGAATCAGATAAGGGCAATTTCAGACCATTTTAGAGAATTTTTGCTGATATCTAATGATCTTGAATTATTTACAAAAGAATTGACAAAAAAAAAAATTGAATATATGAATAGTGAAATAATTTCTCTTAAATCAAAAATGACTTTATTTAAAGAAGGTATATCGCGTTGGGAAGATCTTTTGTCAAAAAAATTAAAAGACCTTAATTCAATAAAAAAGAAAAATGATAAAAGAATTTCGTCAGAAAAGGAGATGAAAAATGACTTACCTGAAAACGTATGATATCTTATATAGAAAATTTAATACAAATCAAGAAAGGATTGAAATTCCTGAACTCGGTATAGAAATACATAATCTTGATTTTAAATCAGAGCATTTTAATATTTTACCAGGTGAAGATGGTTATTTTTGTAAAAAACATGATGTCTCATTTAATAATGAATATAAATTTGCTGTAAAAGGTTTTCCTAAGCATCTTAATGATATTATTAATTTAAAAGATTCTAAAATTAAAGAAAATATTTCTTTTACTTATCCGATAATACGCAGATTAGGTAAAAATGACAAAAATAGCATTATTCTTTTTCATGGATTAAATGAAAAAAGCTGGGAAAAATATCTACCATGGGGTAGAGAACTTTGCTTAAGAACAAAAAAGAATATAATTCTGATGCCAATGGCATTTCATATGAATAGAACACCTGAAATATGGAGTAATCCTAGAATAATGCATGAAGTTTCTAAGTGGAAAACACAGAATTATCCAAAAACTTCTTCAAGTTCACTTGCAAATGCAGCCTTAAATATGAGGTTGCAGTTTATGCCTCAAAGATTTTTATGGTCTGGATTACAATCATATTATGACGTTATTGAATTGGTTAAGCAAATAAAAACTGGTAACCATCCAATAATTGATTCTTCTGCTAAGATTGATTTTTTTTCCTATTCAATTGGATCGTTTCTTGCAGAGATATTAATGATGAGAAATCATGATACAATGTTTAATGAGTCACGTTTATTTAATTTTTGTGGTGGTCCAATCTTATCCAGAACAAATCCAGTTTCTAAATATATACTTGATAGTGAGGCTAATATTGCTGTTTACTCATTTTTTATTGAAAATCTTGAGTCAGAAATTAAAAGAGATAAAAGACTTGCGCATTATTTTGGATCATCACATCCTGTAGGAGAAGTCTTTAGGTCAATGCTTGATTATCAGAAAAAAAAAGAGTTTCGGGAATCAAAATTTAGAGAATTAAGTAAACGCATTATGGCTATTGGTTTAAAAAAAGATATGGTAATTCCACCATTTGAAATAATTAATACTTTAAAGGGAGAAGACAGGAAGATTCCAATCAAAATAAAAGTCTTAGATTTCGATTTTGCCTATGACCATGTTGTTCCTTTTCCAAGAAATGAAAAGATAGAAAAAAAAGTTGATAAAGCATTTAAGCAAGTATTCAAAATTGCAGCAAAGTTTTTAGGCTAAAATTCCTATAGGAGTCTGTCAGAGAATTAGAACAACGGCATAAAACTTCAAAAATTTGTCCTAATTTCCCCATATTTTCGTTAAATAGTGATACTATTCGCCTCAAATACGTGGAAATTATGCCTAAATTTTAGAAAATTTCTGCTCATCGTCTATTCTCGGACAGACTCCTCTAGACAAACAAGCTCCCAACCGTTAAATATTGCTACTAATTTTATTAGTGTTGTATTCCCTATACTCTCTGTTATTCTCTTGTCTTTTGAATATTTTTCTAATTGCTTTTTTCCCTCTTTTAATTTTTCTTTTTCTATTGTTTTTGTGTATTCAGACCTCTTTATATATTTTAACTCAAGAAGATAGGAGTATGGTAGGTCTTTATAAATATGAAGATGAGGTTTAAAGAATATATCAATAAAGCCTTTATTAAATTCATATTCAGGTTTAATAATATAAAAGCCTGAAAGATTAAAATATGCAGTTAAAAAACCTCTTAAGGCTGCCTCTCCATCAATGAAATCTCTGATTGTTAGTTGAGTTTTCATATTATCTGCAA
>JAOZTV010000581.1 GCA_029939015.1 Candidatus Aminicenantota bacterium | reverse complement strand
ACGAATTAGATTTACATCAAGAATCTTTCTTTGTAATAGTGGTGAGATTGGGGAATTTTGTAACAGTGAGGGAATGCTTTACCTATTTTTCCAATAATCAGGTTTTCTATTTAAATGCATTATTGCCATAATTCTAATATGATTATCAACAACCCGAAAGAGAACTCCATATGGGAACCTATTTGTAAGACATCTTCTTGTTTTTGAATCAATTTTTGTCCCTATATGAGGATAATTACAAATTCTCTCAATAACAGCAAATATCTCATCAGAAAAGTTTAAACCTAACTCTAATTGACATTCTTCATAGTATTCAATTGCAGTAAAAAACTCTTTCTCTGCTGCTTCATGAAAACTATATTTCATATTTTAAATCTTTTTTTAATTTTTTTTAAAACCTCATCACCCGGAATAAGTTTTGAATTACCTTTGTCAAGTTCTTGGCTTCTTAATTCAACTTCATCTGACCAAGCCAGATCAATTGCTTTATTAGTTGGTAAATTTGTGCTATTAACCAGCTTGTCAATTAATATTAAACGATCATTTACTGGTAGATCAAGAGCCTGTTCATATATTTTCTCCGATAATTCAGCCATTTTTTCCCTCACAAAAGTTTATAATATCAAGTACGTATTATTAAACTATTCATCTATACTTTGTATTATAATAATATAAAATTAATTTTTTTTTTAATTTGAAAATTTTTATTTTTTTATCTACTGTTATTATTGTCTTTTCTTTTGTAATTATTATATCAAGTTAACTCTTCTTTTAACTGCTTTGTGAAAAATTCTGTAATTTGTTTCCCAAAGTTTTTATAGAATTTTTGCCTGTCCTCTTTGGATAAAGACAAATAGAAAGTTGATAAATGATCTGCTTTTAGGTTTTTTCCTTTTGGAAAAAAAACCAGTTTATCTTCTGACCTGATCCGTAGCTTCATCTTGCCCATAATTACCTCGGTGTCATTTTCAAAAGTAAACTGAAATATCTTCCTCTTCTCTTTTACTTTATTAAGATTCCACAGGGAATTACCTTCAAACTCCATATCATGCCAAAGTTCTGATAGATCAGAGCTTAACTCTATTGAAGTATTTTCATAATCAGGAGTAACACCCTCAGTC
>JAOZTV010000290.1 GCA_029939015.1 Candidatus Aminicenantota bacterium | reverse complement strand
TTGTCTATTTGGCATTCTAATGGAATAATAAAATTCTTTAAAATCCGGCGAAAAAACAGAATTAATCTCTGCCATTCCTGTTGAAACAATATTTGATGCAAAAATTTCAGGTTTTAACCCGGGTTCTTTTTGTCCTAAATATTTGCCTCTCAATATGGGAAAGTTTTTCTTTCTTTCTTTTTCTATTTTATTGCTATTACATCCAAAAGATACGAGAATAGTCAAAATCAGAATAAAGTATTTTGCCATAACAGTTTTCTTGTTCATTTAATGCTCCTAATTATTTATTTATATTCATAATCTAATCACTAGTTCATCTTTAAGTACATAGTTGCAATTGTTTTATGCCAGCATAAAGGAACTTTTTTTAGTTGAATATTTAAAATAGATATAAACATTATTACTTAAAACAGTGTAAATAATTTTTTTTATTTTCATATATTAACTCCAAAGTGACTATATCAAATTAATTTAATAAATAAATAATAAATTCGATGAAGCGTAAATAGGTTCGGTGAAATAAATTTTAAAAATATATTTATTAATCCTGCATTGTGTCAGTTTGACTTTTTGACTACACGTGGTATACTGTAGTAAACCGACGGTTTACGGAAAAGCCACTGTTGGTTTAGGGGAGGGTGAAAGTGGATGTTACAAATGAAGTCTTAAGTGTTAAAAGGGATTATATTAGAAAAAAAGCAATGAATATTTTTTTGTATCAGGTACATGGAAGTGTCAGTATTAATAATATTTGTAAGGAAATTTCTATTAGCAAAAAAACATTTTACAAATATTATTCTTCAAAAGATGAATTATTGCTGGAAATTGATCAAAAAATTCTTAAAGAGATATTTATTCCAGAATTTCAAGATTCAGGTATCTTAAGCAATAATTATGAAAAATTCAGCAAGCTAATTAAAAAATTTGTAAACCTGGCTTTTGAAAAACCTGAATATTATAGGTTTTTTTATATGAATTTTACTTTTATTAAGAATTTACTTGCAAAACTTGAATTTAATCACTATCAGGATTTTAGAAATGATTATCTGAAAATATTTACATCAGCTTATGATGAAGGGCTTAAAGACGGTTCTATAAAAATTATCAAAGCGTTTAGTTGCATGAATATATTACGTTCACTAAATGGATTGCTTTTGTATATATTAACAGAACTTGAGAATAATGAAGAGGCAAAGAGCAGGTCTCATGAAGAAATATTTTCATTTGTAGATCATGCGTTGGAAATAATAAAAAAATAATTATATTGGAGGGATATAAAATGAAAAGTATTAAAAATTTGGGTGTTGTAAAAAGAATTACTTTAAATTCACTATTTAGTATTTTTGTTTTTTTGATGGTTTTTACTATTGGATTTAGTTTAGAGCTTAAAGCAAAATCAAAGAAAAAGGAAATTAAAGATTTTTTCCAATTAATGGAAGAAACAATTGTTAAAAAGGATATTAAAAAATTGATTGGTTTTTATTCCAAAAAAGATCTTTCTTTTTTTAAAGAAAAAAAGAGAGAGCTTAACAGTTATAATCATCTTAAGGATTTAAAGTATAAGATAATAGTGGAAAAAATTGAGTTTAAAAGTGATAATATTGTTGTTATTGTCTCAAATAAAACATCATATAAACAACATAACAGAGTGGTGGGGAATTTTTATTGGACAAATAATATTTTAAGAAAAGAAGGAAAAGGATGGAAGATTGTTAAGGAAGAGATTAGGGATTTTATAAAACCAATAGATATAAAGCTCAACGTTGAGCTTTTACCTGATAAAGGCCTGGTAAAAGGAAATGCAAAAATTAAGTATGAAGTCTTACTGCCCTTTGAGAATTCTCTTGCTTTAAAACTCAATCGTGGCTTAAAAATTGATAAACTGACAGATGGAAAAGGACAAAAGTTATTATTTGACCGCCTGGGCGGTGTTGCTGTTATTAGCCTTAATAAGGTCTTAAAAAAGAAAGAGCAGGGTATGGTTAACATTGAATATTCAGGCAGTTTTTTTAATGATAGTAAGGATAGCGGGTATTCTCAGGTTTGTATTGATTCATCAGGGTCTTTTGCAAGCTGGGTTACCCGATGGTATCCTATGATCGCAAATGAATCTACAAAATGTGGTGGTACAATAAAATATACTCTCCCTGTGGGATTAAAGGTTGCCAGCTCAGGTTTATTTAAAGGGATTAAAAAAAACGGAAACAAAGAAATTCATACATTTAAGATCAACCAGCCATTAAATTTTTCATTTGCTGCGGCTAAGTATCTTCATAAGTCAAAAATTATTGATGGTATTGAAGTTGCAGTGTACTTTTTAGAGGGTGGAGAAAAAAAAGCAAAGTTCTACATAGAAGAGTGTAGCAAGATGATTGCTTTTTTTAAGACGGTTTATGGAATGTATCCCTATGACAAATATGCAGTCGTGGAGGTATGGAAGGATAAAGTCGGTGGCTTGGGAGGTTCCAGTGAACAGGGTATGAATCTTTTTCCAACCGGGATTTTACCGGATGATGATAGTTACGAGTTTGTTATTGGTCATGAGATAGGGCATAGCTGGTGGGAAAATCTGATAAGTTGTGAAGAGGTTGCTCTTGCTGAAGGCATGTCACAGTATACAGGCGCTTTATGGATGGAATATAAATATGGAGATAAGGCAATATTAAGTCTATTAAAAAATGGTTTTAATACCACTTCAACTCAGTTCTCATGGTCTTATTTTTATGATCTTTGTACAATTCCTCAAAGTGATCTTCCTATCGGGATTAATATTCCTGGTAAATTAATGATTTTGCATTCACTTGCTAATAAAAAAGGATATTTTGTTTATCATATGTTAAGGGAAGAAATTGGGAAAAATAATTTTCTTAAAGGATTAAAAAACATAGTTAAGAAGTTTAGGAATAAAAAATTTAAACTTGAAGAGTTTAAAAAAGAGATGGAATTAGTTAGCAAGAAGGATTTAGATTATTTCTTTAATCAATGGTTTTATAAAAAAGGGGCTCCGGAATTTAAATTAAAATATGAAGTTGAAAAAATTAATAATGGTTATAAAATTAAGGGAAAAATATCTCAGACAGGTGATATTTATACAGTTAATTCTGAGATTGGACTCTTAACAAAAAATGGGTATGATATTAGAAAAATTAATATAAAGGAGAAGAATACTGATTTTAGTTTTGTATTAAAGACAAAACCTGAGGATGTTGTTTTTGATCCCTTCTATAAGATATTGAGATGGACTCCTGATTTAAGAAAAATTAAGGATCTTATAAAGATTAATCGTCTCATTGCAGGTCATAAATACAAAAGAGCAGAAGAATTTATAGAAGCTTATCTAAAGAAGGTACCATATTCATTTAAAGCTAAAATGTTATTAGCAAAGGTTTTTCTTGAAACCAAAAGATATAAAATGGCTGAGGCTCAATATAAAAAGATTATAAATCTCTATAATAAATATCATAAAGATTATTTTTCTTCAATAATAGGTGCATGCAAAATAGGTTTGGGGAAAGTGTATGACCTTTCAGGTAAAAGAGCAAAGGCAATATCTTATTATAAGCAAATAGTAAGCAAATCTATTGAATCTCCTGACACAAGAAAAGATGCCATAAAGTTTTTAAAAACCAAGTTTAAATTAGCAGAACTATATCATGTAAAACTGGAAACATTAAAACAATATCAAGGTAAATATAAAATACAGGGACTCGTTTTTTCAAGCAAAATAGATATTGATGGTATATTAATCGTTAAAGGTCCGGATGGTTATGAGTATAATCTGGTGCCAATTGCTGTAGATAATTTTGGGATGATCGGAAATGATTCTTTATCAATAAAATTTATAAGAGATCAAAAACAATTGCTTAGAGGTTTTCATCTTTTAAAAAATGGAAAAATACTTTATAAATTAAAAAAAACTGAAAAATAAAAAGTATAATCTGAATCAATATCTCTTTTGACATTTA
>JAOZTV010000289.1:969-3966 GCA_029939015.1 Candidatus Aminicenantota bacterium | reverse complement strand
TAATTTCATTTGTTACATATTTAAGCGATGATACCGAGCCTGACATCATACCTTTCTTTTCTGAAAATATTGTCTGAATAGAATCAATTATCAGAAATTCAGGCTTTATTGAACCTATACTTTCTTTAACATCCTCAATTGAGCCCATAGTCAAAAGATGAATATTATCAGGCTTAATATTTAATCTATCAGCCCTCATCTTAATCTGAGTAAGAGATTCTTCTCCTGAATAATAGAGTACATTTTTTTGAGAAGATACAATCCCTGCCAATTCCAACAGCAAGGTTGATTTTCCAACCCCAGGTTCTCCACCGATTAAAATTATCGACTCAGGAACCAAACCACCACCAACTACCCTGTCAAATTCCCTGATACCAGTTAAATGCCTTGGTTGTTCCTTATTTTCTACATCATTTAGTTTTACAGCCTTAATACTTGAACGTAATATTCCATTTTTACTGTCGTCCGACTTAACTTCAATAATAGAATTCCAATTTTCACATTGAGGGCATTTCCCATAATACTTAGGACTCTGATACCCACACTCAACACATTCAAAAAGAACTTTTTTTTTCATCTATAAATCACCAATTAGTATATATCTCTTCTGTAACATTAATAGCAGACATTTAAATATTTTACTCCTAAATTAAATCTTCTTTGTGAATTTAAACCAAAGCTCAGTTTATATTCAATATCACTTCTATCTCATTTTTTGATAGTCCGATAATATCAGAAATTTCGTCTATTTTATACCCCTTTTTGAACATTTTCAATACTACCTCTTTTTTTCCTTCTGTTCTTCCTTTATCCAATAATCTTTGTCCTAAACTTGGCATAACTTCACCTCCTTCTTCTATGTTTTTTTCTAATAATTCTATTATTTCATCCTGACTATAGTCATTGGTAAACATTATATATGTCAACGATTTCTCTAAAAAATCTTTGTCCTGCACTAATCCATTTTTATACCAGAATTTTAACACATCTTCCAATTTTTCAATATTTTTTGCAAATATATTTTTCATTAATAATATTTGAGCTGTTAGTTTAATGTTTTTAGTTAAAGCTTGGTACTTTTCTTCTTCAATATTTAAGTTTTTTGTATCAAAAAGCAAATAAGAAAAATTCAACAAATATTTTTTAATATCTTCAGATACTTCAAATTGATCAACAAAAGAAGTCGGAATATTCCAGCCTGTTTTACCATGATAAAAAACTATAGGAATTATTACCCTTAGGGGCTTTTTATCAACTTCATCTTTTTGCCACATTAAGAACTGATATCTCATTAATTGTAAAAGAATTGAATTATCCTTATAAGACTTATGTTCAAAAAGAAAATATATGTCTATTTCAACTATTTTTTCTTTAGTAGTGTCTGTTTTTATTGCAGTTTTTACAACAAGATCAGAAATTCGTTTACTTAATTTTTCGTTTAAATAAGATTTTAAATCAAATTCAATATTAGATAAATCAATTTGTTTTAAAACTTTAGGTGGCAAGACTGTATTAAGAAAAGTAGATATACTTTTCTTATTTGCAAACGCATCCATAAAATAACTATCATGAGGGTTTTTAATATAAGCCCTATTTAAATTATTTTCTTTCTTATCCATAAATAAATAATAGAATTATTTAAGTTTTTTGTCAACTATTATAATTTATAATTCAATACTATTAATGATTTTTTTAATATCTTCAGTAAAATTTAAAAAAACCAAAACTCAGGGTAAATTTTCCAATTCAGTTCTTTTGTTTAATTTTTAATAATTCCTTTTTGAATTTATCTAATTCATTCCTATTCACTCAATCTTTGAAAGGCGAAACCCCAGATTGCGGTCACTATTGGTTGGAGCGTCGCTATAACGATCAGCAGATCGCAGGTACTTCTCGTAATTGTTCCAGCTACCACCACGAATGACACGGTCAGTACCTAATGATGGTCCCTTAGGATTTTTCTTTGGTGAATTAGTATAATAATAATAATTTTCCCCATACCAATCCGAACACCATTCCCATACATTACCAGACATATCATATAGACCTAATTCATTAGCTTGCTTTTGACCTACAGGATGTGTTTTATCAGAGTAGAAATCTGATCTATACCATGCAATTGCATTAATAACATTACTCCCACTATATTTATAACCTTTTGATTTATTACCGCCTCTTGCTGCCTTCTCCCATTGTGCTTCTGTGGGCAATTTAATTTTCTTCCCACTTCTTGATAACCAATTACAAAATGCCTTAGCATCTTCCCATGAGACATTTATAACAGGTCTTTTACCCCTACTCCAACCTTCGTCAGACGGCTTTTTTCTTCCTGTATATTCACAGAATTTATCATACTGTTCAAAAGTTACCTCATACTTTGAGATATAATATGTATCAAGATAAACAGAACGTACAGGTGTTTCATCACTATCGCCATTATTTGATCCCATTTTGAATTGCCCTTTTGATACCTTTACCCATTCTATTTTTGCTTCCATTTTAGAGACTAATTCAGCCATTTTTTTATTATATGCTTTTCTCTTAATTTCTTCCATTTTTTCTTTTTCTATCCGTTCACGCTCTTCTCTTTGCTCACTTGCTATTCGTATTTTCTTCCTTTCTATCCGTTCCAGTTCTTCTCTTTTCACCCTTTCTATCCTTTCTTGCTCTTCTCTAATTTCTCTTGCTATCTCATTTCTTCTGATACTACCATCATTACCGTCAATTTCTATAATTTTTCCATTTTGTATTTTAAAACTATGGGTTCTTTTTAAATCACCATAGCTTTTTGATTGAAATGTAATTTCTGCTGATATTATACCTTCTGAATTGTTTAAAATTTTATAGCCTTTAACAGTATAGGCAGCTATTTTCTTATAGTCAATATATTCATTTGCAATATATTTATAAGCCTTATTCAAATTATTTCCAATAATTGCATTAAGATATCCTTTTACAATTTTAGGACCTTTGTTTTTATTGTATTCTATAATGGTA
>JAOZTV010000289.1:0-959 GCA_029939015.1 Candidatus Aminicenantota bacterium | reverse complement strand
TTAGGTACATATCCTGTTTTTGATGTTCTTTTATCTTTATTGTATTCTAAAATAGTAAATGTACCAGCACCTAATATTGCTATTATAATAACACTTATAATAACATTCTTTCTATTCATTCCAAATCCCAAAAACATTAAAATTATACTTCCAATTAATGAAATTATAGCCCCAATTCCTAAAACATTAAAGATATTTGACATACCTTGAAAAGAGCCAAATCTTAATATTGCAACAATAATAATAAAGCCTGGAATAGAAGAACTAAGCCTTAAAGAGTTGCTATCTTTAGGTTTATTATATATGATATATTGATAATTAAAAAATATTACCATGCCTATAAGTATTGGCACAGCATATAAAAAATATCCTATAATTAAGACAAAACTATCTGTTTCTCCAGATAAAGCACTTCCAAGTTCGGCTAATTTTAAAATAGAAAATGCATTAAAGCCAAGTACTTTAGTCCATGGCAAAAACATACCGATTAAAACTATTATGGATACGAAAGTAAATGGACTTTTAAATAAAATCAATATTTTATCTTCTTCTTTATTTTTATTAATACTATTCCCTGTTTCTAAATCACTTTTACAATGTTTACAAACAATTGCAACTTTTAAAATCTCTTCTCCGCAAAATGGACATTTTTTCAATTCTTCAATACTCATATTTTCTCCTTAATTTTCAGATATTTTAAATTTTAATTCTGTATCTTCATCTTCATTTACTTTTATAATATAACCGTTATCAGATTCTATATCTTCTATTGTTGAACCATGTGGATGATGATATTGATTATCTATACCTGCTGAAATAACCGATAACATTGGTTTTTTGGAATTTATTTCCTTATTATAATTATTTGATGAACCATGGTGAGGGATTTGTACTGTCCCAATGTTTTTCCAATATTTTTTATATTGACTATATAATTCTTTCCATTCTAAAGTTTCACA
>JAOZTV010000288.1 GCA_029939015.1 Candidatus Aminicenantota bacterium | reverse complement strand
CTTCCCAAAGATATAACACAAAAATATTCATTTTTAGGAATATCAGAGGCATTTAGGACTATTCATCAACCAATGAAATCAGATATGAAAAGTATTAATAATGCAAAAGAACGATTTAAATACACCGAATTCTTGCTCTTTCAACTCGAACTTCAATTTATGAGAAAATTATTACTTAAAAAAAAAAGAGTTTTTAGGTATGAATATTCACAAAAACTAGATTTAGAAATCAATCAAAGACTCGAATTTTCACTTACAGATGATCAGACATCAGCTTTAATAAATATTAAAAATGAACTTTCTGCACCTTATAGTATGGCTGGTTTATTACAGGGAGATGTAGGAAGCGGCAAAACAATAATTGCTTTTTTGTCTATTCTAATAGCTGTGTTTAACGGATATCAGGGAGCAATATTAGTTCCAACTGAAGTATTGGCATTTCAACATTTTAAAACAGGCAAGAAATTTTTTAAAAATTATAATATTGAAATATTAACTGGAAGCAGTTCTAATATGGATAGAAATAGAATTATAGATGAATTAAAAACCGGGGAAATTAATATTATTATTGGGACACATTCGATTTTAAATGATGAAATTGTATTCAAGAATCTTTCTCTTATAATAATTGATGAACAACATAAATTTGGTGTTGCCCAGAGAGCTTCTTTGTTCTATAAAAGCAGAGGGGTTGATCTCCTTGTTATGACAGCAACTCCAATACCAAGAACAATGCTCCTATCTGTATATAATGACCTTAAAGTTTTCTCAATAAAGGACAAACCCGCAGACAGAAAGCCAATAAAAACAAAGATTATACCTGCTTTAGACAGGGATAAATTTTACCAATGGCTTTCTCTTAGAATAAAAGAGGGGAAAAAAGCTTATATTATTATGCCTTTAATTGAGGATTCAGAGTTTTTTTCTGACTTACATTCAATCGAAGGTGAAAAGAATTATATTAAAAAATGTTTTAAACCACTAAAAACAGGTGTGATTTCAGGAAAGACCGAAAAAGATAAAAGAGATGATATATTGCAAAAATTTAAGGATGGTTCTATAAGGATCATTTTATCAACAACTGTAATTGAAGTTGGTATTGACATAAAAGATGCTACTATAATTGTTATTGAGGATGCAGATAGATATGGGCTGGCAGGCATTCATCAACTGAGAGGCAGGGTTGGGAGAGGATCAATACAATCATTCTGCTATCTCATACCTTCAAAAAAAATCACCGAAATAGGAAAAAAACGCTTAAAAACAATAGAACAGGAAAACGATGGATTTAAAATTGCAGAGATTGATATGAAGATTCGAGGTGGTGGAATTATTGCTGGACTTTCTCAATCTGGAGATATTAGTTTTAGGAATGGTAATATTAAAAATGATTTCAAGCTTTTTACGGCTTCAAAAGATGACGCTTCTAGTTTATTAGATAGTACAAAGTCATTAACGAAATTTCTTGATAAATATATTTTACAAATTAAAAAAAAAAGTGATTTTTTAAATTTTAGTTAGATTTTTAAAAACATTTATGATACAATGCCATCATCATATGGAATTATTGAGAGAAAAATTTATTAAAAAAGTTGTCGCATTGGTTGTAGAGCCTGTTATAACAACAGATATCCACAATGACGGTGAACTTGGGGTTTCTTTTTATTCAATATGTCTTGGGTTTTCAAATATCCTTGATTACGACTCATTACGAAAAGAATTGTCATTTATTTTACGAGGTTCTGAAATAGATGAAGTCATGGAAAAAAACAAATTAAAACTTGAAGATGTTTTTGCCAAATATATAAATGATAAAGACAATGAAAATAATATGGCAAAAGCAGAAGCCTTGAAAATATCTGAAGCCTATACACAACTGATTAAATCAGAACTACAGTTCATTTCAGATTTAAATTGAGTAATTTATGTCCAAATCATTAAAATTATATTAATCAATTAATATGTTGATAAAATTTTATTTTATCATTATAATATTCACTAACCTACATTATGAGATTATTTAGGTTTAAGAAAAAATGGCTAATATAAAAACAAAATCATTCAAGTTCAGTTTAATTAAAAAAATTTTAATAAGTTTTTTTGTTATCTTCTTTTTGTTTTTTGGGTTTATTGGACTCTATACAGGAAAAATAATAAAAAAACAAATTCTTGAATATATTAAGCCGCCTATAAGGCATTCTTTGATTAACGAATCAAAAAAAGTAGAAGATTTTTTTGAAAACATTGAAAGGATTGGTGCAAATTCAGTTGCTTTTACAAAAACATTATTAGCCAAAGAAATCAGTCAGGAAGAGATTGATGGTTTTTCAAAAAAATATAAATTAATTGATGGTGCTATAAGGACAGAATTAAGTGGCTTTAAGAGTAAGGATATATCAGGTGTATTTCTTTCTAATACAACAGTTTTAACAGACGAAATAAAGACGTTGATACTGCAAACTGAAAAAGGTTTGGGAAATTATGCTAAAGGTACAAAAACCTTTGTTTTAAATACATATTTCATTTCAAAACACAATATGATAAGAATTTATAAAAAAAAACCGGCTATGAAGTTTAAGCAGGATCATAGTTTTAAAACTAAATTTTTCAAAAGCTTTGAAAATATTATAAAAAGAGAAAAAAAAAAACCTAAGTGGATGCCCCCATACTATGATGATTTATTAAAGCAATGGATGACAAGTTATATCTCCCCCCTATATATAAACAACAAATTTGTGGGAATTGTTGGGCATGATATTATGCTTAACAGAGTTTATGATAAACTATTGAATTCAAAACTATATAAGACTGGTCATTTTTTCATATTTGATACGGATAATAAAGTCTATGCCAACTCAAAAAGTTTAATACAAAACATGAATTATAAAAATGAAAAAGACAAATTAAATAGTACAGCTCATATCAGTACAGACCTGACTAAAATAATGAATACAATCTCACATAACTCAGGAAAAAATCAAATACCATTTTATTCATATACTAGTAAAGATGGAAATAAAAAACTTATCATAGCAAAAAAATTGAATTTTCTTAACTGGTATATGGCAGCTGTAATTTCCGAAAAGGAAATACTTGAATTATTCCCTGAAATAAAATTTCGTTTTATTATAAGCAGTCTGATTTTTTTGTTTATTTTATTACTATTTATTATTTTAATATTTTATATCTTGATTATCCGTCCAATCAAAAAACTTACTGAGGTCTCCAGAGAAATTCAAAGAGGCAATTTGGGAACAAGGTCTAATATAAAGACAAAAGATGAGATTGGAGAACTATCATATTCTTTTGATAAAATGACTTCAAATCTCGAAAAGTCATTGGATAATTTAAACAAAGACCTTATAATAAGAAAGCAAACCGAAGATGCTCTTAATGAATCAAATGAAAAATTCAAGAAAGTTTTTGATAATAGTCCATATATGATTTCATTAAGTAGAAAAGAAGATAGCAAATTCATAAATGTCAATTTAAGTTTTGAGACATTAACCGGTTATAAAAGACATGATGTTATTGGCGATTCTGCATTAGGTCTTAACTTCTGGGTAAATCCAGACCAAAGATCTGATATGATTAGTATTATTGAAGAGAAAGGTTTTGTAAAAGATTTTAATTTTTTACTTCAAAGGAAAGATAAAAAAATCCGACATTGTTTAATATCGTCAGAACGAATCTATTTAAATAAAAAGGAATATTTAGTGTCAATTATCAGGGATATCACTGAGCAGGAAGAGGCAAAAAGAGACAAAGAAATACTCGAAGAGAAGCTTGAACAATCAAAAAAAATGGAATTACTTGGGACACTTGCAGGGGGAGTTGCTCACGATCTTAATAATATTTTATCAGGACTTGTTAGTTATCCAGACCTTTTGTTGATGAAAATCCCAGAAGATAGTTCTATGAGACGACCATTAAATACCATAAAAGAAAGTGGAAAAAAAGCTGCAGA
>JAOZTV010000287.1 GCA_029939015.1 Candidatus Aminicenantota bacterium | reverse complement strand
TCGACAAGATCATATTGTTTCATTATTGGAAAAAATTCAGGAAATCGTAACCTATGTATAACTTCTGAAGGTGATCTAAATAAAAATTTTACTCTTAAATCAGTCTGGTATGCTTTTATTGTTAATTTTTGTATAAATTTTGTAACTTTAATTTTTTCATATTTAAAATCAATTAATTTGAAAAGACTTCCGTCTTTGTTAAAAATCTTTATATTTCCATTATTTACATCATTTACATATAATTTGTTTTTATATACTTTCGGAATAGGTTTTCTATATGTATAAGGATTAAATTTTCTTTGACTAATCCATTCTTCATATCTAATTAACTCTTTTAATTTATTAAATTTTTTATCATATAAATTTACTACTCCCATAGATTTTCCTTTTTCTCTTACTACTGAATAGGCAGTAAATTTGTCTTCAAATGGTCTATAAACAAATCCATTCCCCTGATCTACTCTATGTTCATTTAAAAATTCACCTTTAATATTAAAATATGAAACTTTACCTCTACTGGTCACAATTATTTTATTATCAAGAATAGTTGTCCAAATAAATCCAGCATCCCAACCTATAAACTCTCTCGGACCAGCTCCCAGCTTTCCAAATTTCTTTATTAATTTATAATTTTTTGTTGAATATACAAAAACATGAACTGTATCTGTAATAACAATCACATCATCATTAACAGAAATCGGATAATATATTGTATTAGGATTGTTTATCATAGGAAGGGTCATAATCTTTTTACCTTCAACAAAATTTAGCATTAATAAAAATAAAATAATTATAAAAATTAGTTTTTTTTTCAATTTAACCTCCAATTAGGACTGGATTCCTAATTCAAAACAGAAAACCATTCTGTGGTGAACAGCTTAATAGTATCTCGAATACATTAATGATTAAATGGGTAAAAAGTACTAAATAATTGAAAGTGACAACTGTCATTAATAAATTTCATTATTTTTTCCTTTTTAGTGCTATGACTTTAATTGAGCAATTCTTTCGGCGAATAGGTCAAATCCTATTGCACCATAAGGCTTTCCAAAAATCCTCGACATACTTTATAATTATATTTATTTTAATTTTTTAATAATTTCTGTTGATACCCAATAGATATCATTACGCCCATTTCCAGGGTCACTATATATCTTTTTCATTTCTGAATATGTACTTTTATTAGAGGAATATGACCACCCTCTTGCTCTATCACTGACAAAAAAAAGACATTTACCGTCCGGAGAAAATTAATAATTAAATGAATAGCTATCTCCTGTAAGCGGACCAGTATCAAATTTTTGAGGTATTAATCCTGGAGGTTTTTTTCCTAAATAGTCCCCTGTGATTTTCTGTTTGATTTTTTTCTTTTTCTCAACAATATCACGACTAACCAGATTTTGAAATCCGAAAGACAAAATTATTATTATACTGAAAAACATAATTTGAAATTTCATTATTCACTCCTATTTATTTAAACTTTTTATGATTTTTGTTGAAACCCAGTAAATATCTCTATTACCTTCCTTAACAGCTGCATAAAATAAATATTTTCCATCAGGACTCACATAAGGTCTGTTCTCAGAACCAGAAGTATTTATTATACTACCCATATGAATTGGCTTACTCCAAACACCACTTTTCTGTCTGAAGGAGATATAAAGATCATCTTGACCCAAGCCTCCTGGCATTGTTGAACAGTATATTATATAAGTCTCATCTGGAGCAATATATGCATCCCATTCGTCATATTTTGTATTAATATCTTCTCCTAAATTAATTGATTTTTGATATTTCCCGTCAATGAATTCAGACATATAAATATCAGATGCTCCAAAACCACCTGGTTTTCTGCTAAAAAAATACATGTTTTGATTTGAAGATAAACTAGGATAGCTATCATGATGAATTGTATTAATCTTAGAATCAAATGACATAGGTGTTGACCATACATTTTTATTAAAATTTACAGACCATATATTTGCGCCTTCACCTCTCTGTCCAATTTCTTTAATAATTATCTTTGATGCAAAAACCATTCTTTTTCCATCTGACGTTATAGTAAAATCTCCCACTCTATATTTATTAATATCTTTAATTGGTTCAGGCTTTAACCAGACATCATTAGATTTAAAGACAATATAAAGTTTTGATTTTCTTTTTACTGATCTTTGAAAAATAAAGTATTCCATTTTCTTTCCCCATCCTGAACACCCCTCTCTTTCTTCTGTTGATATTATCCCTGGAGCAAAAATCTCAGGAATAATTCCAGGAGTTTTTTGCCCCAGATATTGCCCTTTCAAAATTGGCCAATTTTTATACTCATTTGTTCTATTACTTGAATAAGATATCATTGAAAAAACTAATATCATTAACAACGTTGTTATAAATATTCTCATCATTAATCTCCTTATTTATTTTTGCTTGTAATTTTTCTAAAATACCCTGATTCAGAAGCAAGATGAAGAGGACTGTATTTATTATTATTTAAAACTTTCAAATCATTAATGTTTTTCTCCAATATCATCTTTACAGCCGATAAATCATTGTTTTTTATAGCCTGAAAAATATTACTGTTTATTGATAATAGTTTTTCTATACTACCAGCAAATAAAATTGATAAAAAAAAAATAACTGATAAAATTAGTTTCATTTTCACAAATGCCTCCAAAACATATTTTTAACATTAAAAACTAATTTTTTAAAGATGACAGATGTCATTTTTTATTAAATGAGACTAAAGTCCTAAAAAAGTACAAATATAAACTTAATAATCTAATTATTATTAAACCCAAATTGATAAAAAGAAGAGGACATATAAATATCCTCTCTTTTATTAAGATTTTTAAAACTCTAAATCATTTTTAAAACTCTATTTTTGCTCCAAATCTGAATATTCTTGGAGATTGAATAGATGTCATTTCCTGATAAACTAATGAAGGATGACTGGATCTTGAATAAACACCAGTTGCCTTATTATTATTTAATACATTAAAAATATCAGCAAAAACTCTAAAATTTACTGAACCAAATTTAAAAGCTTTTTCTATTTTAAGATCAAGTTTTACAAAAGCAGGAAGTATTTGGGTACCCATTTCTTCAGCATAAATAGTAACGCTACCCTGATTAAGATCAAGTCCAAGGTTCTGACTATTTACTGTTCTACTATACCTTTGTCCTGATAAATACCTAAAATATGTTCCTATATTAATACCCCATGGTCCTCTTAAAACACCAGTTAATTTAAATTGATGTTTTCTTTCAAGACTAAAATGACCATTTGCATTTATATGAGCATTAGGATTATCAAATAAACTACCTATTGAATTACTTGCGGTAAAGCCAGTTCCTATTAATCCCTTTGAACTACTATAAACATAAGATGCATTTAATTGCCATCCATTTGAATATCGTTTATTTATAATAAATTCAAAACCGTTATAATCTCTATCTGCTCCAGGAGCATTAATTATTGCATATGTGCTAGGAGTAACGGAATCAATCTTATCCCAAAAGGTTACTGTATTATTATCATATGGATCGGTAACTGAAACTTGTGTATAATTTGTCCAGACCAATTCACCATCATCCATTAATGCATCCATATCCAATGCAGTAATATCAGCATCCTCTAATAAATTTTTATCCCATTTTCTTATGTATCTGAAACTGGCAGACCAATCTTCAAAAAATTCTCTCTCAAGTCCAATAGTAAACTCATCCATATATGGAGACTTTACTTTATGATCTCCCCAGCCTAATAATTTAACATCAGGTGTATTAAATCCATAACTATAAGCTACTGATCCATCTCTATAGAGACGTGAAGTATAATTTATAAATCCATTTGGGTTTAATCCACTAAAATATTGTGCAATATTTGATGTATTATATCTTGAAAAACTTGATTTTATTAAAGTTTTACCATTACCTCCGATATCATATATAAAAGATAGTCTTGGATTTAAA
>JAOZTV010000580.1 GCA_029939015.1 Candidatus Aminicenantota bacterium | reverse complement strand
AAAACTGCATAGTAAAGTTTTTGTACCTTGAAAAAACCTGTATTTTAGGGTAATATATCGTTATGGGAAATAATTATATTTTGGCTATTAATCCAGGTTCTACTTCGACTAAAGTCGCTGTGTTCTTGAACGAGAATATTCTTTCTGAGAGTAAAATATCTCACGATGTTGATATTATGTCTAAGTTTGACAGGATAATAGATCAAAAAGAATTCAGGACAAAGGTTGTAATGGATTTTTTTACTGAGAATTCTTTTGACCCGACGCTTTTAAATGCCATTGTTGGGCGTGGAGGTATTCTAACTCCTATGAAATCCGGTACTTATCGGGTTAATCAGGAGATGGTTGATTATCTTACCAATAGTCATTTAGAACATGCATCTAATCTTGGTGCAATCGTTGCTGATATTATTGCAAAAACTATTGGAGTTGATGCCTTTATTGTTGATCCTGTAGTAGTTGATGAGATGGATGAAATTGCAAAAATCACAGGAATTCCTGAAATTAGAAGACAGAGCTTATTTCACGCATTGAATCAAAAGGCAATGGGTAGGGAAGCTGCAAAATCTTTGAACAAAGACTATAAACATTGTAATTTAATAGTAGCTCATCTTGGTGCAGGTATATCTATTGGAATGCATAAAATGGGTTCTGTTGTAGATGTTAATAATGGGCTCAATGGTGATGGTCCGTTTTCACCTGAAAGAGCTGGAACACTGCCTGCATGGTGTTTGGTAGAAATGGCAACGCTTGGTACATATACTTTGCCGGATATGAAGAAAAAAATCAATGGAAAAGGAGGGCTTATAGCCCATCTTGGTATAAATGATCTAAGAGATGTAATTAAGATGATTGATGCAGGCGATCAAAAAGCTGCTCTGGTTTATGAGGCGATGGCTTATAATATTGCAAAAGAGATTGGCTTATTGGCTCCTGTTGTAAATGGTGATGTAGATGCTATAGTCTTAACAGGTGGACTTGCATATAATGATGATTTTGTTGGTTTAATAAGAGAAAGGGTAGAATTTATTGCACCTGTTCTGGTTTTTGCAGGTGAAGATGAGATGTCAGCACTTGCTCTTGGTGCATTGAGAGTTTTGGAAAAAGAAGAAGAAGCAAAGGAATGG
>JAOZTV010000044.1 GCA_029939015.1 Candidatus Aminicenantota bacterium | reverse complement strand
CAAATACAATTCTAGGTGAATTGGATTAGTATATTTTAATTCAAAATTAATTAAGTAAAATCTATTTGTTTCAAAAAATTATATTGTTCTCCGGTTTCCGGTACGGGATATTCTCTCTTTTCCGTTACTAAGTCAACTGCTTCATCGGTTTCTAATCCGTTCATCTTAAGTAAAGAACATGTAAATATACCTGAACGTCCTATTCCTGCATAACAATGTACAGCAATATTTTTACCATTATATATCTCAGAATATATTTTTTTTACAAATTTTGTAAATGACTTCATTTGAGGTATATCACCATCTCTAATTGGATATTGCTCAAAATTTATACCTACATTTCCACACTCATCAGCTTCATTTGTTAAACCCTCATTATCAGCTTCGTCATATTCAAGTAATGAAATTATTTTATCAATCCCCATACTATTATAATACCTCATATCACGGTCAATTACCCAATATGAAGGTTTAGGCATTATAAATATTTTACCATTTCCAATTTCTGCTACTTCATATAATTCTGTTTCCATCAAATCTCCAATATTTTGGATTAATTATCCGATTTTTGGTTTATAAAGTCAAGTATAAATTGTAACCTAAATTTTTCATCAAAACCTACTGCAATGTCCAATATGCCCATTCTAACTGCGTTAAGCTCAATCATCTTCATTGCAAAATAGTGCGACTATTCTTCATTCGACTCAATCGCTTTACTTGTTATAATAGGCATCTTGGACATTTCGCTACAATTCTGATGAAAATTTTAGGTGTAATAATTTGACAGTATTTTTTTTTCTGATATCATAAGTTAAAGGAAAATAAAAATATGGAAAACTTAATCAATAATATATTGGGATATTTTAAAGAACATCAAATTCTAAAGGAAATTGTTATAGTTTTTTTAATAATAATTTCGAGTTATATTTCTTATTATATAACCAGAAAAGTAATTTTTAAATGGATAGAAAAATTAGTCAAAAAAAGTAAAACGACTCTTGATGACCTTATCTTTAATAATATCATATCAAGGAGATTGTCTTATTTGCCATCCTTATTAATAATCTATTATTTTTCTTATCTGTATTCAGACATAGATATCCATATTAGACGTATATCACTCTCAATAATGTTTTTTATAGCCCTGACGACTACAACAGCGTTTATTAGAGCAATAAATATAATTTATGATAAAAAAAAACAATTTAAAGGCAGATCAATTAAAGGATATATTCAGGCAATAATAATAATTCTTTATATCATTGGTGCATTTATTATTATTGGTATAATTACAAACCAGTCAATCTTAGTACTTTTAAGTGGAGTTGGAGCATTGACTGCTGTCCTTATGCTTGTATTTAGAGATACGATTCTATCATTTATTGCAAGTATAGAAATTACTACAAATGATTTAATCAGGGTTGGCGATTGGATTGAAGTAAAGACTTTTGGAGCTGATGGCGATGTTATTGATATTGCACTCCATACAATTAAAATACAAAACTGGGATAAGACAATAACTGTTATCCCAACACATAAACTTATAGACGGCTCCTTTAAAAACTGGCGTGGTATGACTGACAGTGGTGGCAGACGAATTAAACGGATAATTAATATTGATCTTTCTTCTATTAAAATCTGCACAGAGGAGATGATTAATAAATACCAAAAAATCAATATTCTTAAACCATATTTAGATAAAAAAACACAAGAAATTGAAGAAGATAATAAAATTAAAAAAATTATGATGAATGATAGTCTTGTAAATGGACGAAGATTAACAAATATTGGAACATTTAGGGCATATATTAAAGCATACCTGAAAAACCACCCAAATATTAAAAACGATATGACCTTTCTCGTCAGACAACTTCAATCAAGCTCTGAAGGACTTCCTATAGAAATATACGTTTTTTCAAATGATATAGAATGGGCTAATTATGAATCTATTCAATCTGATATTATGGATCACATATTCTCAATAACAAAAGAATTCGATTTGAAAATTTTCCAATATTATACAAAAGAACATTAAAAATTTCATTTTTTCTTTCTCATTGCATTATCTTTTCTTTTATGATAATATAATGCCATGAGATGGGATGTGTTTTATAAAAAGGTTCAAAATTTGCCCCTTATTGAAACTAGAGTATTGAGATTACTCTTTGATAATAAAAACATTGAACTGCAGTTAAACCGCTGGGTAAAACTGGGGAAGATCATTCAATTAAAAAGAAGTTATTATATTCTTGAAGAAAATTACAGGAAACTGAATGTTTTTGAGCCTTATATTGCTTCAACTTTGAAAAGTCCATCATATATAAGTTTAGAAAAAGCCTTAGAAATGCATCATTTGATCCCAGATGTTATTTATTCTATTACTTCAGTAACCACTAAGCAACGACCTGCAGAATTTATCAATAAAATTGGACGATTCAAGTATTCATCAATTAAAAAAGATTACTTCTGGGGGTATCATACAATCGAATCGGAAGACCAAAAAGGTTATCTTGCAGATCCTGAAAAAGCTCTAATCGATCTTTTTTATTTTAAACAAAAAAAAATCAGTGTCGAATATATCCAGTCTCTCAGGTTGCAGAATATTGAACTGTTAAATTTTGAGAAACTGGAAAAATATGTAGTAAAATTAGATGTTCCTTTTGTAAGCAGAGCTGTTTCTGAGTTAAAAAAGTTATATCCCGGAGCAGAATAATGAAAGATGAATTAAAGAAATTAGTTGAATCCGGTCAGGGTACTATTCAGAAGAAAAATATTATAAGAGAATATTTACAGGCTTATATTTTGAGAAGCCTTTATAATAATAATTTCTTTCAATACTGCACATTTCATGGTGGAACCTGCCTTCGTTTTGTGTATAATATTAAACGATTTTCAGAAGACCTTGATTTTGCCTTAATTAAAGATCATCATAAATTTGATTTTGACAGAACCATTCTTAAAGTTCAGAAAGAGTTAGAGGATGCCGGTTATTCAATCAAACTCAAAACAAAAAAGAAAACTATTCTTTCAACATTATTCAGATTTTCAGGTTTATTGTTTGAACTTAATTTAAGTCATCGTAAAGAAGAATATTTTTCTGTCAAAATTGAAATCGACAATAATCCACCAATTGGTGGAATCACTCAAATTGATATTATTAACAAACATTTTATTATCGGATTAACATGTTATGACCTTCCTACCCTCTATGCAGGTAAGATTAATGCAATTCTTACCCGTAACTATACCAAAGGAAGAGATTATTATGATCTATTCTGGTATCTGATCACATATAAAAACATGGTCCCAAACCTAAAATTTTTAAAAAATGCCCTTACTCAATTTGGTTGGCAAGAAAAATATCCTGATCAATCAACATGGAAAAACAAACTTATAGAAGTTATTTCAGAGGTAGAATGGCAAATCATCAAAAAAGATGTTGAAATCCTGCTTGAAGATATAGAAGAATTAAAACTTTTTACAAAAGAAAATTTATTGAATTTATTATCTTAAACCTAAATAGATATCTTTCAGTCATAACATATATTAAAAATTTGATTAACCAAAAATAAAATAATGATATTTCATACACCATCAAATTAAGCGTTAGGTGCATTTCTCTGTAGCGTGCCCCGCAGGGAGCTCGGAAAGCCCGAGTGACTGAGGACCCGGAGTAAAAAATTGAGCACAATTTTTTGCGTTAGCGAAAGAGATATCACCGGAAGCGACCTAACACCATTAAAACAAAAGTAAGCTCAAGCTTATTTTGTATTATTTTTTTCTTTATTAATTCTTATCGAATTCTTAAAATTAACATCCATTTGGGGAAATGGTATTCCTATATTATTCTTATCAAATTCTTTATAAATTGTTGTATTCAATTCGTCTGTAATATGTCCTCTCTTTGATGACTTATCAATCCAGCATAATAACTGCATATTTAATGCAGAGTCTCCAAATTCAATAAGCCTTACCTTTGGCTCAGGTTCATTACAAACTATAGTATTTTTTATTGCTATATTTAACATAACTTCTTTGACCTTATCTATATCAACACCATACTCAACACCTACTAATATTTTCAGCCTTGTTTTAACACTGGGACCACCACTTTCATTTGTAATCTTTGTATTAGCCATAACTGAATTAGGGATAGTTATTTCAATCGAGTCCATTGTAAGTATTCTTGTACTTCTTAAACCTATTACATTAACCTTACCTCTTTCTCCTGAATCAAGAATAATAAAATCTCCTAATTTATATGGAGCATCAATAATAATAAATATTCCTGAGAACAAGTTAGCTAAAGAGTCCTTGGCAGCAAAACCAACTGCAATACCAATTATTCCAGCAGAAGCTATCCAACCTGTAATATTGATTTTCCATGTCAAAAAAATAAAATAAACAGAACCTAAGAAAAGAATTAATTTTAAAGTATTATCAAAAATTGGGATAGTTTTTTTTTGAATAAATCTTTTATTTCCTCTCTGCTTTGCAAAGTGTCCAAGAACAACTGAAATACTTTTAAATAAAACAATTGACCACATCACAACTAATATCGTTTTAATACTTGCAAAAATAAAATACAGGACATTTTCGGTAATGTCTAATAGACCGATTGATATGGAAAAACCAATTAAAAAAATTGAAATAAATAGTGGATTGCTAAATATATCAAATAATTTATCATCTAAATCTGTTTTTGTTTTTTTTATTAATTTTTTGAAAAAAAATTTAATAATTAAATTTACAATTTTAGCAATTATTATTGATAATATAATAAAAATAAAAGCTTTAATATATTTACTTTCCCATAAAATTTTTATTTCCTGTAAGATATTTTCCATTATATTATAAGACAAAACTCCTTGCCTCTCTGCCTCCTTGCCTATTTCCCTTTAACTTATAGTTGCTTAAGTGTATATCCTTTCTTTTTTAATAAATTGATCAGTCCATTTTCGCCTACTAGATGTGCTGCACCAACAACTACAAAATATGACTTGTTTCCAACCGAAAGGAAATCTTCAATTTTTTTAACCATTCCAAAATTTCTCTCATCTATTAATTTATAGTATAAATTCTTTAATTCCGGATATTTTTTAATATTCAATGTAACTAAAGTATTTAAAGTTTCATTATCTCCATTTTTCCATGCATTCAATAGTTTTTTAAATTCTATTTCTGAATTTGAGTCATCAGTTATTACATTGAATAAGAATAATTCATGTTCTTCTTCTGAAAAACTATTAAATAAGTCTAATTGAAATTTTGCTCCCTCTAGTTCAATTATTTCTTTGGATTTCAAATTAGCTTTTTTTAAGAAATATTTATCAAGACCTAATTCTGGGTCAAAGCCTCTTTTCATCATTTCTACTGAAACAATTGTCATAGCTACCATCCATGGTTTAAATTTATTCAAACCTGAAATATCCATTCCAAGTTTTTTAAGTTTTTTCTCTGCTAAGTCATAAGTTTTTTTAGATATACTGTCTTTCAAGGTTTTGTCTCCCTTATAAGAGCCAAGCTTCAATGCCAACATTGCTAATTGACCAGACTTTTCAGCTGAGACATTTGCTTCAACCATTAGACTGTCAGAATTCTCAAACGAAATATCATAAGCTTTATTCAAAGGATAAACACTCTTATCCAACATGTGAACAGAGCCTACAAGATAACTTGTCTTGATATTTTCCTTTTTAATTTCCCAGATAAAAGATTTACTTTCACCATATATATTTACCGTAAAATTTATTAATATGACAAATATACTTAAAATAATTATTTTTTTATTCATTTAATTCTCCTTTTGCTTTATTTTTTTCGATTAAGAAAGCCTTTTGCTTAAGTGTTGGAATGTATAAATCACTATAATTAAGACATATAGCTATTTCATCAGAGGCGCTATTATACCTTGCGTTTCTAATTAAATATTTAATATACTCATTATGAAAAAACTGATAATTAAAATATGTTATCCAATATGATAATTGTGTCTTCATACTTATTAAATTTTTAAATTCTTTTTCTGCATCAATCAAATTTCCATCTTGTTCTAGTATAAGGCTTCTCAAATGAAGATAATATTTATATGGCTCATAATAATTATTTTTTGATATCTTAAAATTTTCAACTATTGACTTTAACCAGTTTAATTCATATTTTGCCTTTTTAATATCTCTGGTTTCAATTGCAATTAAACCTAAAAGCCAATGAGTTTCTGCATTATTATCAATAATGTTATTTGAATCAAATAAGTCAATTGATTGTTTTATCAATTCATTAGCTTTATTAAGCTTTTTTTGTAAATATAAAACATAAGCT
The DNA here is from genome assembly GCA_029939015.1 of Candidatus Aminicenantota bacterium. GTDB lineage: Bacteria > Acidobacteriota > Aminicenantia > UBA2199 > UBA2199 > JAOZTV01. Next base: position 7,767 of record JAOZTV010000044.1, on the reverse strand, counting down.
TTTTTGGTTAATACAATAGCCCTATCTTTATTTTTAATCATATTTTTGGATATTAAAACATTTATATATTTATCTAATTTATCAATTGCCAAATCATATTTTGATTGAAGTATCAAGATATCTGCAATAGTTAAATATGCCCAACTTACACCCTCAGGATCTAATTTAACAGCAGAATTTTTCATTGCTAGTGAATCTTCATATTTGCCCTTATAAAAATATCCATCGCCAAGTGAATCAAGTGAATTGGCTGACAAATTATCCATAGTACGGTATAATTGGAATTGTTCAAGAGCTTTATCATGTTCGCCCATATAAGAGTAACAATAACCAAGATGATTAATCGCCTGTGAATAATTCTTATCAAGCAATAGAGCCTTTTTATAATTTTCAATTGCTTTTAATGCCTTGCCATGATGAAAATATGCTTCCCCTATTTCATAAAATATTTCTTTTGAAAAAGGAAATTTGTTTTCTAAATTTATAAGATATTGTATTTGTTTTGTAAAATCATGATCTAATTGAGCCTTAAAAGCAAATATTCTATCTCTAATTACTTTGGTCATGTTTGTAGTAAAAGGAATAATCTTATTAATGATTTTTTTAGCTTTTTTTTTATCTCCATTAAAATAATATAAATTAGCAAGATAATATTCTGCAATTGGATTGTTTTTTAGTCTTTCAAAAATTTTTATACTCTTGTTAATATCAAGTTTTTTATATAGTAATAGTCCTCTATAAAACTCTTCAAAATCTAACCAATCTCTCCCATAAATTTCAGATATTTTTTTAAATTTAAGATTTGACCTATTTTGATTTTTATTAATTAAATAGTTAGATAACTCCTGGGCTAATGAATCAATTTGATTTGAAATAATTGAATTCTTCCCTACTCCTGTTTTTGTAAACCTTTTTATTATTTCTTTATTTTTTATGGATATTAGTTCAGCATCAATTGTATAAATATCATTTTTAGAAGAAACTTTTCCAGTTAATTCATATTTAACATTTTTATATAATTTATTATTACCGTTTTTTGTTATTTCATTAAGCGTTTTTTCTGAAATTGTACGCAATTTATTTGATTGATTTAAAAATTCAATTAATAAATAATTAATTTTTTCAGGTAATTTATTCTGCTTATTTTCAGTTAAATTCAAAAAGAGCTTTAATTTAAGATAAGTCTGCTGTTTTAAAGTTTTAGGGATAGTCTTTTTTTTTGGAATAATTTTAGGTTTATTCGTATTAAATACAAGAAATACAATAAAGAATGATATTAAAATTATAGCGGAAATAATTAGATATTTTTTTTTGTTTTGAATAAAATTTCCAGAAGATACAACCTCAGTTGACCCCTTATATTTTCTAATTCTATTGACTATGTCACCTAATTGCTCGTTATCAGAAGTTTTATTCTTTAATAAATTGAGAGAATCATCTGTATTTAATAATTCTGTATGAGAGGAATCAATATTTGAATGATTTTCATTCATAGATTTTTTATAGACAATATTTTTGATTTGGGAAAGAGCTTCTTTTACTTCTTCAAAAGAATTATATCTATTTTTTTTCTTTTTTTCTAAAATTTTGTTTATAAGTTTTTTTAATTCATTGGAGATGTCTCTTTTAAAATCAATTTTCTTACTTGTAACATTGTATAAGGTTTCAATTTTATGTTCAGACAAAAAAGGATTATACCCTTCAATCATTTCAAATAAGACCGTCCCAAAAGAAAATATATCGCTTCTTTTGTCTAAAGTTTCGCCCTGAGCCTGTTCAGGTGACATATAGGATACTGTGCCAAGAACTATACCCTGCTCTGTAATATTTGTGTTATTAGATGTAAACCCCGAACTATTATCAAACTTAGCCAAACCAAAATCAAGAATTTTAACTATTCCTTTTTTATCAATAATTATATTAGACGGTTTAATATCTCTATGTATAACACCTTTAGAATGTGCTTCAATCATACCATCGCAAATTTGTATTGCAATATCAACGATTTTATTGATACTGAGTTTTTTTATTTTTATAATCTGATCTATAGTTATACCATCAATATACTGCATAACAATATATTCTTCCTGCTCTTCATTATATATTTCATAAATTGTACAAATATTACTATGGTCAAGACTTGATGCAGTCTGTGCCTCTCTTAGAAATCTTGCCTTAGAACTACTGTCAGAAATTGCTGTATCAGTTATTATTTTAATTGCTACATTTCTTTTTAATTTAAGGTCTTTTGCAAGATAAACCTTGCCCATTCCACCGGCACCGATTTCTTTTATTATTTCAAATCTATTATTTAATATCATTTTTAATTATTAGAATAAAGATTTTTGAGTCCCTGTTATATTTTTATTAAAATATTTGAACCCTTTTTCAGTTACAATTCTTCCTCGAGGTGTAATCTGTAAATATCCCTGTTGAACAAGATATGGTTCAACAACATCCTCTATTGTGTCTTTTTCTTCTGATACTGAAGTTGCAAGTGTTGAAAGACCAACGGGACCTCCTGAAAAATTCTCAATTATTGTTAATAATACACGCCTGTCAAGTTCGTCAAATCCTGATCTGTCAATATCAAGAGCTTCAAAGGATATTTGACAAATTTCATCATCAATAACACCATCCCCATCAACTTGAGCAAAATCTCTCATTCTTCTTAAAAGTTTATTGGCAATCCTTGGAGTACCTCTTGACCTTAAGGCAATCATTTCAGCGGAATCATCAGTTATTTCTACATTCAATATTTTTGCACTTCTTTTTACTACTTTTATTAACTCACCTTTTGAATAAAAATCAAGATGAAAGTCTATCCCAAATCTATCCCTCATTGGAGCAGATAATAAGCCAATTCTTGTTGTAGCTCCAATCAATGTAAATCTATTCAAATCTATAGTAATGTTCTTAGCGCCAACTCCCTGACCTATTACTATATCAAGTTGATAGTCTTCCATAGCCTTATATAAAATTTCTTCAAGAGTTGTCTTAATTCTATGTATTTCATCAATAAAAAGTATATCGTTTTCTTCAAGATCGGTCAGAATAGCAGTAAGATCACCTTTTTTATCAAGAACAGGTCCTGATGTCTGTTTTATATCAACACCCATTTCAGCTGCTATAATATTTGATAATGTAGTTTTTCCTAGTCCGGGAGGGCCATGAAAAACAACATGATCCAAAGCTTCACCTCTTTGTTTTGCTCCCTGTATAAATGTTCTGAGATTTTTTTTATGTTTCTGCTGACCAATAAACTCGTCAATTATTCCTGGTCTGAGATTATTGTCTATATTTTGGTTTTGTTCGTCATTTATATTTGCATCAGCCATTTTTCTGTTTATTTACCTGCTTATTTTTTTGAGTACTTTTTTAAAATAATCCTCAAATGATATTTTATCATCATAGTCTTTTAAAATTTCAGAAACAACTTTTTTTACATTTTTTACAGGATATCCAAGATTTACCAGACCGGACATCAGATCGTCCTTTATTTTTACAGAATCTGTTACGTCTTCCTCAGCAAAAATTATTTTACCACTTAACTCAAGAATAATTCTCTGCGCTGTTTTTTTACCAATACCAGGGACAGAACTAATTTTTACAGCATCACTGCTATCAATTGCTATCATAATTTCATCAATAGAAAAAGAAGATATTATTGAAATTGCAGTCTTGCCTCCAACACCCGATATTTTTATTAATTTTTCAAAAAAATACCTTTCTTTTTTTTTAAGGAATCCATAGAGTATCAAATCTTCGTCCTTATGTTTTAAGGTTGTATATAAAAATATATCTTTTGATTTTTTAATTTCAGAATAACTTGATACAGGACAGAGTACTTTAAGTATCATACCGCCCGGTGTTTCAATATACACTTCTCCTGGATCAATATCAAATAATTTACCTTTAATTGCTGAAAGCATTTGCTCCACCTCGTTTATCGTTTGTAGTTTGTTGTTTGTTGTTTGACTGTATATTTGGTTTATGTGTTTTAATGCTCAAAGCATGACAGTATGCAATTGCTAGTGCATCGGTTTCGTCATCCTTTATATTATCTGTATTTATATTAAGTAAGGTTGAAACCATTTTTGCTATTTGCCCCTTATCTGCGTTTCCATTTCCAGTCAATGCCTTCTTTATCTCCCTTGGAGAAAACATTTTATAAGCAATTTTTCTTGAAATTAGCGATGCAATAATAATACCTCTAATTTTTGCAAGAGTATCAGCTGATTTTATATTTTTACCTACAAAACCATCCTCAATTGAGGCTGAGATATTGGATATATCGTTGATTTGATTAGTAAAAAAAACATCTAATTTTTCCCATAAGGCTTTAAATCTTAAAAGTAAATCTTTATCTTCAAGATTGATAACTTCAGAATATAAATATGATATTTTATTTCCTTTCTTTTCTAATAAACCTATTCCAAAATATCTTGAACCCGGGTCAAATCCAATTATTTTCATTAATTATTTCTCTTTTTAACCTAACTATTATAAGATTCTATATCCTCATCTGAAATATCAAAATTTGACCACACATTTTGGACATCATCAATGTCCTCAAATATTTCATAAAGCTTTAACATTGAATGTGCCCGTTTTCCTACAACTTTTACAGTTGTTGAAGGTATCATTGCAATCTCAGCTGAATCAAATTCAATGTTTTTTTCATTAATTGCCTTTAGTACATTATCAAAATCTTTTACAGAAGTAATAACCTCATAAGATTCGTCTTCTGTTTTAAGATCATCTGCGCCATTCTCAAGTACTAAGTCCATCAATTCTTCTTCATCAATATTTTTCACAGGAATAATAATTAATCCTTGCCTTGAAAAAAGATAACCAACACAACCCTGTTCGCCCATTTTGCCATTATATTTATCAAAGGCATGCCTTATGTCTGCAACTGTTCTATTTTTGTTATCGGTAAGAGTTTCAATTAAAATTGCAACTCCTCCCGGACCATAACCTTCATAAGAAATTTCTTCATAATTAACACCTTCAAGCTCACCGGTACCTTTTTGAATTGCCTTCTTCATATTATCACTTGGCATATTTAAAGCCTTTGCCTTATCAACTGCCTGCCTTAACCTTGGGTTAGCTTCGGGATCTCCACCACCAAGTTTTGCAGCAACTGTGATTTCTTTAATTATTTTTGTGAAAGCTTTACCTCTTTTTGCATCTGTTGCAGCTTTCTTGTGTTTTATTGAACTCCATTTTGAATGTCCAGACATTATACTCTCCTATTTAAAATTTTATTATAATATATCTTTTTTATATTCTTCCGCTAAAAAGCTATTCTTAAATTTCTTTCTTACATCTTTCAATATATTTTCCAATTTGCTATCGGAATAAACGGGGTTATGATGAAATAAATATAATTTTTCAACATCAGCCTCAATTGCATTATTAATAGCCATTGTAAAGGTTGAATGCCCATATCCCTTTGTTGGTGTATCTTTGTCGTAATAATCCTCATCAAGATACTGTGCATCATGTATTAAAATATTTGCCCCTTTAATAAAGCTCTTTAATTCATCTGTAAATTTTCCTTTGGGTTCAATATCAGTTGCAAATACCAAACTTTTTTTAATTGTCTTTATTTTATACAGCATAACTCCATGTATAGGATGAATTGGATCATAAAAATAATCTATTTTAAGATTATCATTTATTATAATCTCATTATTCTTATCAATGTCCAATGCAATTAATTCAATATCAGCCAAAATACCGTCTTTGCCTATTGGAGAATATGGAGGTTCAAAGAGATTAAATAATGCAGAATTAATATCAATCCCATCAATTTTTGGATAATGAATTTTAATTTTATATTTTTCGTCAGATAATGGATAAAAAAAAGACAAACCCATTAAATGATCAAGATGAAAATGTGTAATAAAAATATTAATTTCTCTAATATCTTTTCTGGAATTTTTCAAATATTCACCAAGTTTAATAATCCCTGTACCAGCATCAAGAATTACAATGTCATTTTCTGTTTCAATTAATAGAGAAGTTGTATTCCCACCATATTTTTTTACAGATTCGTCTGCCACAGGATAACTTCCTCTGACTCCATAAAATGTAAAAAAAGTCTTTGACATCTTTACCTATTGATCCTCTAATACTTTATAAACACAGAGTTCACCACACATCGAACAGGCTGATGAAGAAGAACTTCTTTCTTTTCTCTTCTTTTTAAATTTTACAGGGTCAATACAAAGTTGTTCCTGCTTTTCCCATTCAAGATTTTTCCTTGCCTCTGCCATTTTATTATCCATTTCAATGGCACCCTTTACACCCTTCGAAATATCACCTGCATGAGCTGCAATTCTTGCTGCAATTATTCCCTCTTTAACATCATCATCATCAGGTAGTCCAATATGCTCAGCAGGAGTTACATAACAAAGAAAATCGGCACCGGCAGATGATGCAATAGCACCACCAATAGCTGATGTAATATGATCATAACCCGGTGCAATATCGGTTACAAGTGGTCCAAGTACATAAAATGGAGCTTCGTCACAAATAGATTTTTGAAGTTTAATATTTGTTTCAATCTCAGTTAAACGTAAATGACCGGGACCTTCAACCATAACCTGAACCCCAGCATCTCTGGTACGCTGCACTAGTTCTCCAAGAGTTAATAATTCCTCTATCTGACCCCAATCTGTACCATCAGAGATAGCTCCGGGTCTTAATCCATCACCAAGCGACATCGTTACATCATATTTTTTTGCAATTTTGAGAATTTCATCGTAGTTTTCATAAAAAGGATTCTCTTTCTTATTATGCTTCATCCAACCAATTGTCAAAGAACCACCTCTTGATACTATGCCCGCAATTCTTTTCTGTTTTTTTACCTTTGCAACAGCTCTTTGAGTCAGACCTGCATGAATTGTCATATAATCAACACCATCTTTAGCCTGTTGTTCAATATACTCAAGCATTTCATCTTTAGTCATTTCTACAAAGGTTTTTCCTCTATTTAATATATCAACAACCATTTGATAAACAGGTACGTTTCCAAAGGCAATAGTTGATTTTTCTATCAAAGCTTTTCTGATTTTATCAATATCTCCACCTATACTTAAATCCATAACTGTATCAGCCTTATATTCAATTACTGAGTCAATTTTTTTTAATTCATCATCAATTTTTTTATAGTCACCGGAAGTCCCAATATTTGCATTAACTTTTGTTCTCAATCCCTTACCTATACCAATAGGTTTTAAATTTTTATGATTAATATTAGCAGGTATAACAACTCTGCCGGTTTTAATTAATTCCATTAGCTCATTTACATCCATAGATTCATCTTTAGCGACAATTTTCATCTCTTCTGTAATCAAGCCTTTCTTTGCACTTTCAATTTGTGTCATTTATTACTCCTAAGTATTTTCAATTCAGTCATCTTTTTAAAGATAATACTATCTCATTTCTATTTTTAAATCAAGTTTTGAGGACACTAAAATTTTAATCAATACTGTCATAACAAGAGTCAAAACTATAAAACATAAAATCTATCATAGTTCTATAAAGTCTCTTTTAATTATTAAGTCTTCAACTCTTTTACCCTATAATCCTCTCTAATATTTCTAGTCTCTTTATCAAAGCCTACTCCTATAAGGATTATTACTTTATTGCTCAACTCGTATTTTTCGTAGTATTTTTTATTTTCTATCTGTTTTAGGGCATTTTCTGCCGTATCAAAAAGTTTAAATTCAAAAATGTAAATATGTTTATCTGTTT
>JAOZTV010000043.1 GCA_029939015.1 Candidatus Aminicenantota bacterium | reverse complement strand
AAAAATAATACAATACAGAGAGTGGTTGAAATGTGGAAAAGTAAAAAACACTTTACAACATTCCAACACTCATTTTTATTATTATTCAATAATTTTTAAATTAATTTAGGAGAGACCGGAATGAGTTTAGCCTTATGGAGCCTCAAGTAGCCCTATCAAAGAAAAATAATTTATGTTCCGCAGGACAATTTTTGTCTGTCTGAACGATTTATCGTGAGTTGCTAAAATTGAATAAATTATTTTTCTTTTAAAGTTGGCGGATGGGTGCAATAAGGATAAACTCATGGAGGTTAAAAACATTACCCATAGTTTCTGGCTGAGAGGCATAAAAATTTACCAAAAAATATATTAATATGCAATAAGTAGCAACTATAATAATAAAATTGGTAAGGATATTTTGTGCTTTTTTTATTTAATACTACACATCCTTTTTAAATATTCTTCTTTTTTTATGTAGTCTTGGTGCAAAATATTTCCATTGGGCATGAACTTTTTCGTTTGTTTCTAGTTCAGGATTTGATTCTGCGTAAATATATCCTTTTTTCATTCCTGATTTTACTATTTCAATGACCATCATTAAATCAACGCCTGTTCCTCTATATTTCTTTCTGACACCTGCAAGGTAAAAATCAAGAATTTTATTTGTTTTAAGGGCTTTTAAAATATGAAACCAGCCAAATGGAAATAATTTTCCTTTTGATTTTTGAAAGGCTTTTGATAAACTTGGCAGGGTAATCATAAAGGCGATCATCTCACCATCTTCATTAACAACTGCCTTGATCATATCTTTATCAACAAAGGTTATATAGTTTTTTACATAATATGAAATTTGCTTTTTGTTTAAAGGAACAGAACCATATATTTCTTCAAAGGTCTCATCAAGGAGTCTGAACATCTCTTCAGCTCTTGACATGAGGTGCTTTTTACTTTTAAATTCAAGGATTTTTAAACTGCTTCTCTCTTTTATTCTTTCAGCGAGACGTAAAAGTTTTGGTGGAATTCCTTTTTCATGTGGAACCATTGTCTGAAATTCCCAATAATCAATTTCCTTTATAAAACCTGAATTTTCTACAAGTTCAATATAATATGGATGGTTATAATAAACCGCTACTGTAGGAAGTTCTTCAAATCCCTCTATTAACATTCCCTCCTTATCAAGGTCGGTAAACCCATGGGGACCTGTGATTGTTTCCATTTCAAGCCCTTTTGCCCATTTAAAAACTTCATTAAATAAGGCTGAAGAAACATCTTTATCGTTTATTGATTCAAACCATCCAAATCGCATATTCTTTGACTTGTATTTTTCATTTGCTACCTTGCTGTTTAACCCGACTATTCTTCCTGCCAGTTTTCCGTCCTTATAAGCTATAAACAATTTTGTGTCAGCACCCTGATATCCCGGGTTTTTCTTTGGGTCAAATGTTTCTTTTTCAATACTTACTAACTCAGGTACCCAGTATTCATTATCTTTATATATATCAAAAGGGATTTTTAAAAAGTCCTTCATATCTTTTTTTGTCCTAACTTCTCTTGTCTCAATAGCCATTATTTTTCTCCTATGTTTTTCTTGAAAATTCTTCTTCTTTTATGTTGTCTTGGACTGAAATATTTCCATAAACCATGTATTTTTGTATTTGTTTCCAATTCCATATTTGATTCACAATATTTAAAACCTAATTTTTTGGCTGATTTAATTATCTCAATTACCATTAGTAAGTCAACCCCCATACCTCTATATTTTTTCTTTACACCTGCAAGATAAAAATCAAGATGACTATAAGTTTTCAATGCCTTGAGCATATGTATCCAGCCAAAGGGGAATAATCTGCCATTTGCATCCTTTACGCCCTTTGTTAAGCTTGGCATACTTATCATAAATCCTACCATTACACCATCTTCATTATCAATTATTTTAATCAGGTCTTTATGAACAAATGGAAGATATTTATTTGTATAATATATTATTTGCTTATCTGTTAATGGCGTTGAACCGTATATTTCGTCAAATGCTTCATCTAAGAGTGTAAATAATTCCTTTCCTCTTTTAACTAATTCTTTTTTGGTCTTGAATGTTTTAATACTTAGGTTGCCCCTCTCCTTAATTCTGTCTGAGATTTTAAGTAATTTTTCTGGTATTTCATCCATTTCAGGTATTTTGGCAAAAAATTCTATATAATCTATCTCTTTTTTAAAACCATAGTTTTCTATCAGAGTTTTATAATAGTCTTTATTATAGTTTGAAGCAACTGTTGGTATTTCTTCAAATCCTTCAACCATCAGCCCTTCAGGGTCAAGGTCTGTAAAGCCCAGTGGTCCAGTAAATGATTCCATTCCTTCATTTGTTCCCCATTGTTCAACTGCATCAAATAAAGCATCAGATACACTCTGGTCGTTAATTGAATCATACCATCCAAAACGCAGGTTTTTTGATTTGTATTTGTCATTGGCTATCATGCTTATTATCCCTGCTATTCTTCCTGCAATTTTATTATCTTTGTATGCAATAAATAATATTCCTTTCGCATTTTCAAATGCTGGGTTTTTTTTTGGGTTAAATACTTCGTACTCATCCATTAATAGTGGCGGTATCCATTTTTTATCATCTTTATAAATTTTAAACGGGGTCATTATAAATGCTTTAAGATCTTTCTTGTTTTTTACTTCCTTAATTTCAATATTCATTCTTTCTCCTCTTCAATATTACACCGAACCTGTCATTTATCGATTAACTCAATTTTTTAATATATCAATTCTTCGTCTAACCCAATTATGATGTCTGAAATTACTTTTTGTTTTTTGATTGTCAAATAATTTCTCAAATATTTTATAATTGTATAAAGCATCATTATAGTTTTTTAAATTATCATAAATTAAACCAATATAATAATAAGACTCAACTTTGTTTTTATCTAAATTTAATATAGCCTTAAATATCAATAGAGATTTATCAAAATCTTTTAGATGAAAATGACATAAACCTTTATATGTTAATACATCTGTATCGCTATTATTCTGAATTAGGTGAAAATATTTTAAGGCATCTTTATAATTGCGTTCTCTAAATAGAAGAATTCCCATAACCTTATTAAAGAAAATGTCATTTTTATATTGACTTAGTGCCTCTATTGCATAAGCTTTTAATAGTATAATATTATTGCTTCTTTTATAACATTTATAAATATTCAAATATAGGTTTTTGCTTTTTTTTATTTTTAATGCATCTATAAAGAATAAAGCTGCTTCATTAAACTGTTTTTGTTTATAAAGTTTTTTACCTTTAATTGATAATTCTTCAAATTTAGATATTTTCTTTATTTTTGGTTTTTTTACTTTTTTTGATACAAGTTGAACCTTTTGTTTAAAAACAGGAAATATAGTTTTTGCTTTTTGTTCTAATGCTTTGGAAGTAGCAGGGTTTTTTTTTGTTTCAGCATCTTGTTTGATTATATGTTTTTTTTCAGGTTGTTCTGGGATATTTTTTATTGATTTATTTTTTAATTCCTGTACGAATTTTGCTTTTTTAATAAGGTTTTGAGGTTTTTGTTTTTGCTTGTTTTTAACTACCTTGTCTATTTTAATAAAATTATTTCTATTTATTTTTACCGGTTTTTTTAATAAAAAAGTAGCACTGATTGAGATAATTATAAGTAAGAGCAAAGAGGCTCCTATAATAATATAACGTTTTTTATTGGAATTTATTGTCTTGCTTTCAATAACGCTTTCTGTATTTTCGTCTTTATGCTCTACATGGTTTTGAAGTTTATTTCGTTCATCCTGTACTTTTTTTAAAGCATCCTGAATTAAGCTCACAATTTCTCCTCTAATAAAAGATTTTCAGCGTCAATATCTTCAATACTCTTTGTTTCTGTTTGTTTGATTTTTTCGATTTTATGAAACTTTTCTCCAAAAAGACTTTCCTTTGCTCTTTTGACTATGCGCCAGTCTATCGTTGTTTTATCACTTACAAACCCGGCAATAAGGCATCTATTTGCTATCATATTTATTAGTCTTGGGACACCTTTGGAAAAATTATATATTTCCTTTACTGCCATCTTTGTGAATTTTATATCTTTCTCAGGATTACCTTTTTTTATTCTAAAATCTAGATATTCTTTAATTTCATTTTTTTTAAGTGGATTTAGATAGAATCTTACTGTAATTCTCTGATTTAATTGTCTTAATTCCTGTAGATTAAGTTTTTGCAGTAATTCTTCCTGCCCCATTAAGAGTATTTGTACAAGTTTTTCTTTATCTGTTTCAATATTAGATAGTATTCGTAGTTGCTCAAGTGTTTCTGTAGAAAGGTTTTGTGCTTCATCTATAATTATAAGAGCAGTCTTGCCTTTGATTGCCACTTCATTTAATAAGAACTCATTGAGTTGTGCAATAAGTTCATTTGTGTGTGTTCCTTCGGGGATTACTCCAAGATCCCAGAGTATATTTCTAAGGAGTTCTATGAATTTCTGAAATGGATTTAAAACAAGTGAATGAATAATATCGTCTCCAAGTTTGTTTACCAATACTCTTGATATTGTAGTTTTTCCAGTGCCTATGCCACCAGCAAGTAATAGAAAACCTTCTCCCTCTGATACTCCATAGATTAAATGTTCTAATGCATCAATGTGATCCTTAGAAAAATAGAAAAAATCAGGGTCAGGAGTCAGCGAAAAAGGTTTTTCCTTAAAACCGTAAAATTTATTTATCATCAGATTTATTTTTATACTCGAAAAGTTCTCCTTTTATGCCTTTTTTTGGTACTTCAACATCACCAAGATGTAATGGGATTATTGCTCTTTTAATTCTTGCCCTTTCCTGATTTGTTAATTCCTCTCCTTTTTTTCCAGAGACGATATGAGGCGTTATGAGAATAATCAATTCGGTCTTGTCTATAGTTTGCTCTGTTCTTCTAAATAAATTTCCAATTAATGGCAATTTATATAAAAATGGTACTCCTTTTATAACTTCATTTTTTCTCTCTTTAATTATACCTGCTATAACAAGGGTCTGACCGTCTTTTAATTTTGCAATTGTGTCAATACTTCTTCTATCAATTACAGGTTGCATTGAAGTTGCACCAGCAACTGAAAATTGCTTTACCTCTAATAATTCTGATATATCAGGGTTTATACTTAGTATAATTTCTCCATTACTATTAATTTGTGGAATAATATCCATAACTATTCCTATTGGAACAACCTGCACATTTATTGTAGGAGCCGTTACGTTTCCACTTACACCCTGTGAAACTTGCGTTTCGAGGCTGAAATAAACTTCTTCTCTTACTACTCTGATAACTGCTTTCTCATTATTCAATGTTGAAATTCTTGGGCTTGCAAGCACTTTAAGGTTTCCCTGTTTGGATATTGCATCTATTACGAAATCAACTATATTATTTGATATGGCAAACTGGAATGCACCTGCTGTTCCTGCCTGCATACTCTGGTCAGCAATAACTCCAGGAGTAAATGTTGAAGTTTGTGAAGGTAGAGTTCTCTTGCCGCCTAATGTTCCATAATGACCACTTCTGTCTATAAGTGTTCCCCAGTCGATGCCCATCTGATAGCCCTTATTTAGATTAACCTCCATGATTTTTGCCTCTATCCAGACCTGTCTCTGAGCAGAGCCTTCAAACTTATTAATAAATTCAGCGACTTTACCGATGCCGTCTTTAAAAGTATTAACCATTATTATGCCTGTTTCAGGGCTTATTATCAGTTTTTTTCCTGTATTGTCAGAAAATGCAAAAGAAACCGGAACCTCACCTTCTCCTCCTGAAGTTGTTTCAGTAGATGCATTGGCATTCTGTAATGTTCCAAAAACTAAGACTTTTAAACTCTCAATAAATGTTGTCCATATCGTATTTTTATAGTCAACTTTTATTTCATTTGTACTCTGATTACCACCACCAGAACCACCACCACTTGAACCACCAGAACTTCCACCGCTTGAACCACCGGAACTTCCTCCACTTGAACCACCGGAACTTCCGCTTCCGCTACCACCAGATCTTGTAGAAAAAGATACCTGTCTTGAACCGGTTCTGCCTGATGAGAGGTAATTAAAATCAAAATATCTGGTTAAAAGTGGCTCTTTAAAAACATGTATGTTATTACCTTTCCATTCATATTTAAGTTTTAAAGGGGGGAGGATAAATTCTAAAATTTCTTTTAAAGTTGCATTCTTTAGGTCCATTACAGGGATTGTACCAGATATTCCTGCATCAACTATCAAACCTATTTCTGTGTCTTTTACCAAAGCAAGTAGAACATTTTGGATATCACTGCTCTGAAGGCTAAGATTATATATTTTTTTTTCTGCTGGATTTATATCTTCATTTTTATCATCAGGCTCTGGTAGTGTTGGCAAAAAATTATCTACTAAGTCTGTTGATGGAGGTTTAGGAGATGTAATCGGTTTGGTTTGTTCTGTTTTTTTCTCAGGCAGTGTATTGAGTTTTGTTTCGCTTATCCCTGAACATCCTGCTAATAATAATATTATAAAAATATAAAAAAAAGTTTTTATATTCACAAATTACCTCCATTTTTTTTTATCCAACCCTTATAGGTTCCATGATCAACAGTAAGAATGATTGTTTCATTATTAAATTTTAATAATACTTTGTCTTTCTCAATTTTTAAAATGATAGCATTCTTAATTATTTCACCCTTTTTATAGAGCCTATTATTGATTATTGCAATACTAATTTTATCTTTTATAAGCTCGACTATACCATCAAGCTTTAGTATAGGAATCTTTTGTTCGATTTCTTCTTTGTCTGTTTTTTCGATATTTTTTTTCTTATATCCGAATATATTTGTTCCATACGAATTCATCAATTCTTTATTCTTGTTTTTAATATACGGTTTAACTTTTTTAAGTAATTGAGGCGAATATAAGTCTATTATCATATTATTAGTCAAATCGTTATTATCATTATTATCAAAGGTGTCTGAATTCTCGTCGATAACTGGCTGTGTGTTTTGTGGAGCCACGTTTTTAACAAATTGATTCTGTTTGTTTTTTGGTGTTGTATCGTCATCTTCTCGTAAGAATATTTGATAGATAACAACAATTACTGCAATTATTGAAAGGGCAATGGCAAGTATTTTATTGTTCATTTTTTTTTACCCTATCGTTTATATAGTAGGCGTTCAAAACTAATTTGAATTTTTTTGATATATCAAGTTCCTTTATGGAAATGAATTGGTTACTCCATGTTATGCGGTTAGTAAAGTTTAAAACATCTTTGATATTTCCATTAAATGTCAGGGTGATTGTCTTTGATTCGAGTTTGGGAATTAATTTTAATAGAAGAGTGTTTGGTTTTTTGTTATCATCCTCAGTTGCCTGTCTATATCTTCCTGATAATTTTTTTTCAGTTTCTGTAGTTATTTGCAGACCAATTATTTTATCGTCCTTTTTTTTTTCATAGAATTGAATATGGCTATATATTTTTCTAAAAAATATTATCATATCTTCTTTGCTCTTTACTATATAAAATTTGTTGTTAAATTGTTTTGATAGATGCTTCATCATCTTGTCTTCAATTATATCTGACTTGTTAAATTTATTCTTATCTCTTTTATATTTTGAAACTACTCTTTTTAGTTCTTTAATCTTTGTATTTGAATTATAAATATAAGTATTGGTTGGTATAAAGAAAAATAATACCCAGAATATAATAGATAGTATAATAATAGAAATAAATGAAATTTTGACATAGAGATATTTATTCTTCATTTGAATTCATTCCTATTATAAATTCTTTGCTTCCTGAAATATTAAAATTCCAGAACAGGTTTTTGTCTTCTTTTAACACAGTAGCAGAACTTGGTGATGTAAAATTATTTATTTTTATTCCCTGTAAAGCTTTAATCTTTTTAAGAAAGGTATCAAATATAGTTAAGGAGCCATTAATGCTGTCAGAAAAAAGTTTTCCATTTAGTGTAAAGCTTATTTCATTTTCTTTAGGAATAATATTGAGTTTTGTGATTTCAATTGGAAGTTCCATATTGATTATAAGGCTTAGTTTTCTAATAAAATCTGTGATCTGGAATGAAGCTTTTTGTGGTTCCTCCATAATTATTATTTTTTCATAATAGTCTTTCCGTTTAATTCTTATTTCTTTTATTTGATCTATCTGAGATTGAAGAAGATTAAATTCTTTTTCGATTTTTTTTAAGTCAGTTCTGTATTCATTCTTTTGGCTCATAGAAAATGTTGTTAATACTGCAAGTATTATGAAAACGGCAAGTCCTGTAAGACTAAAAATAAGAATTTGTTTTGGTAGCCTCTCTTTTTCAATAAATTCTTTTGGGTATAAGTCAATAAAATCTTTTTTAATAATAGAATTAGCTGTTGCAATTGTTATAAAAAACATTGATAAAAATTCGTTTTTATTCTCTAAATTTGGCGGGAATATAATTTCATGATGTGTTTTAATGTTATTTATCAGTCTTGCATTAACAGGTTGATTTTCATTGATAAAACCTGTTAGAACATCAACCATTTCATTAGAACCATATATAATTGCTTCGTCAATACTTACACTTTTGTTTTTTTGCTTGAAATATTGAAATGTTCTTGAGAATTCTGTAGATATTCTTGAAAAATCCTTATCATCAATAGAGGCTGAACTTTCTACTTTAAATGGGAATTCACGATTTAATGACCAGGAACTTTTATTAAAAATATTCATATTTATCTTATTTGCCATCATATCTATTACAACTATTCCGTTGGTGGAATCTTCGATTTGTGGCAAGAAAGAGTTTTTTATAAATGATTCAATACTCTGTACTTCCGGTACTATTTTTATGGGAATAATGCCATTTGTTTTAAGTGTTTCTAATAATGTCCAAATATCTTTTTTGATCATAAAATAAGCGATAACATCCAACTTATTTTCATTTTTTTTGATAAACGTAGAACCAATTTTAAAATCAAAAATAATCTCATCTGTTGAGTCTGTATGTTTCTGAATCTCTCTTGGTAAAACCTTTCTGAGTTCTTTTTCAGGAATTGAGGGGAAACTGAATGTGTGGTAATTGGTAATTGATCTTGGTGGAATGATAATTACCGGTATGTCTAAAAGTTTTTCGTCTTTGAGCTTTTGGGCAGCTGTTTCTATGGCATCAGTTTCTTCAAAAACAGGAATATAGTATGCAGAAATAATTTCGAGAGATTTTTTTGTTCTTGTATTGAGAATTTTTATTTCAGAACTATTAGAAAAATCAATATAAAGAACTCTCACCTATTTGCCCCCATAGCCGATGTAAGTTTATAGATAGGTAGGAAAATAGAAAGGGCAATAAATAATACAACTCCTCCCATAACAATTATCAAGATAGGCTCAAATGCTGCAAAGATTTTACTAATAGTTTGTGGCACTTCCTTATCGTAGTATTGAGATACTTTATGCAGTGATGTGTCAAGTTTTCCGGTACTCTCTCCAACCTGAATCATTCTTAAAACAAGGGGTGGGAATATTTTTTCTTTGACCAATGCATCATAAATGGATGAGCCCTGCTCAATGTCAAGACTACATCTATGTATTGCCCGTTTTAAGACCTCATTACCAACTATATCCTGTAATATTGAGAATGATTCTAAAACGCCTATTCCCGATGAATATAGCATACTGAAATAATGTGCAAATTTTGACAGGATAATTTTTTTTTGAAGTTTGCCAAGAAGAGGAAGTTTAAGTTTTACCGTATCCCAGAAATGCCTTCCTGTTTCATTCTTATTTGATATTATATAAACAATTATAAAGACTATAAAACCAAAAAACATAAGAAGTAGGTTGTCCTGGAAAAAATTTGAAACTTTTATAAGTATTCTTGTTGGAGCAGGGAGCTCTACGCCAAAACCCTCAAGTACAGGGATGAATTTTGGTAAAGTTATAGTCATCATAACTATAATTACTCCAATTATCATTGATACAAGAAAGGCAGGGTATATTGATGCCTGACGAATTTGTGCTAATAGTTCTTCTTGCCACTCTAAAAAACCTACAAGGTCATTTAGTACTTTATCGAGGTTTCCTGTTGCTTCACCTGTTGCAACGACTGAAATATATAGTGATGAAAAAGCCTTTGGGTGTTTTGAAAATGATTCAGATAGTGTGGTTCCAGCCATTACCTGTCTCTCAATATCCCTTATCATTTTTGCAAACCTAATGTTTTCAGTTTCAGCGGCATAATCACTTATTGCTGATATTACTGGAACACCTGCCTCAACAGATGTTGCAAGGTGGTTCGTAAATAAAATGATGTCTCGTCTTTTTATTTTACCAAAGGATATAGATGCAGATTCCAGATCTTTTATTATTCTAGCCTCTATTAAGATTAAATCCATTTCTGAAAGCTTTTCAGATAGTATCTGTTCGGATTCAGCAAAGAGAATACCTTCGATGGATTGACCATCCATATCCCTAGCCATATATTTAAAATTTCCCATCTACATATTTCCTACTGTAACTTTAATTGCCTCATCTAAAGTTATAATTCCCTGATGAACTTTTTTGAGAGCATCTTCAAAAAGTGTTTTAAAACCCTCTTTTTTTGCCTGCTCAATGATTTCCTGAGTTGTTGCTTTCCTTTCTATCAGATCTTTTATTGAAGTTGATATATTTAAGATTTCATAAATTCCAATTCTACCCTTATAGCCTGTATTATTACATCTATCACATCCAGAGGCTATATAAAAAGTATCTTTTTTATCCGCATAATCATTAGTAAGATCATCCGGGACTGCTTCTTCTTCTATAGTTGTTTTACAATATTCACATATCTTTCTTACAAGCCTCTGTGCAATGATCATAATTACCGATGAGGATATTAAAAATGGTTCAACTCCCATATCAACAAGTCTCATAATTGAGGCAACTGAACTATTTGTGTGTAAGGTTGAAAATACAAGATGACCGGTAAGTGCAGCCCTGATTGACATATCAATGGTCTCTTTATCACGCATCTCACCAACAAGAATAACATCAGGGTCCTGTCTTAAAATTGTTCTTAATCCCTCTGAGAAAGTAAAACCAATTTTTTCGTTTACCTGAGATTGTCTGATTATTGGGAATTCATATTCAACGGGGTCTTCAAGGGTTATTATATTTTTCTCTATAGAATTTAATGCAGACAGTGCTGAGTATAGTGATGTTGTTTTTCCTGAACCTGTAGGACCTGTAACTAATATCATTCCAAAAGGCTTGTCAATAGCCCCTTTAAATATATTAATGTTTTCCTTACTCATACCAAGTTTTTCAAGTCCTAATACAGCCTTGCCCTTGTCCAATAGTCTTAAAACAACATTTTCTCCATTTATAGTTGGGAAGAATGATACTCTAATATCAATTTCTCTCTTGCCAAGTTTAAATTTTATCCTACCATCTTGAGGCTTTCTTGTCTCTGCAATATCTGTTTCAGATAAAATTTTAATTCTTGCTATTATTGCATTTTGTATTGGCTTTGGAATACTAGGTCCTAATATCAAAATACCGTCTATTCTATATCTAATCCTCAAGATTTTTTCTTCAGGCTCAATATGTATATCCGTTGAATTTTCTCTTATACCCTTGATAATAAATTGGTTGACCAGTTTTACTATGGGGGCTTCTTCAACGAGCTTTTCAGCAGACTCATCTTCATTGGTTCCGCTGGCAATTTGAATACTTTCTTCTATAAGTTCATCGAGTGTCTCTCCCCCTGAATAATATATTTCAAGTGCAGACATGATGTTGCTTTCTGTTGCAGCCACAACGTCAATAAATAAACCTGTGTGTTTTTCGAGTTCACTGATTATATCGACATCAAAGATATTTTCCATTGCAATAGTTAATGTTTTGTTTTCGTCAATACTTACAGGTATTAATTTGTTTTTTCTTGCAAAGCTTTCATCTATCAATTTAATTACCGAAGGTTCAATAAATACACGGTTTAAATTAACAAGACTTACATTAGATTGTGCTGCAAGCGTTGACGTAAGCATTTCGCTGGAAACAAAACCCATATTAACTAAAATTTCGCCAAGCATCTCTCCTGTACGTTTTTGTAATTTTAATGCCAGTTCAAGTTGCGGGAGAGTTAATATTCCTGAATCAACGAGTCTTTCGCCTAATGGTTTTGGTTTTTTCTGCATAAGTTAGAACTTTACCATATAAAAAAAAAAAAATCAAAGAAATTGGAATTAAAATATGATAAATATTAATAATCTATTGAAGTTTAATTGCTTTTAATATAATATAAATAATTGGTTTATTTTTAATGTTTTTAAAATCATAGAGGTGGTGTGGATGAAAAATTATGAAGTAATTGAAAACTATAATCTGTTTAAAGAATTAAACGTTGATTTATTGGGTAAAAATTATAGAGCAGGACAATTAAATGAAGACGGTGGAATAAAAGAACACACACTATTTACAGAAGTTTATCCTTTTTTTTATAAAAATAAAGATGTTTGGAAGAGGGTTGAATTATTATTAAATGGTGTTAAAAAATCAAAAATATCACATCTATATTCTCCCAATAAAATTATAAATAATGAAAAAAAATTCCTTGTATATCCTTATCTTGAGGGTGTATCTCTTGAAAAAATACTTGATGACTCAATTGGTAAAAACATTCCTGTTAATTTTGATCTTGCCTTATCAATCTCAATAGGAATAGCAGATCTCCTTGATGCAGGATCTTCTATAGCTGTAAGTGGAAAGAGATCTTTTCACGGTTTTTTAACCCCTGATAATGTTATTGTTGATCATGATGGTAATATATGGATAAAGAATTACGGTGTATATGCTTATTTGAATGGTACCGAAGATGTACATAAAGAGCTTATTATGAAATATGGTGCATGGCTAACTCCTGAATTTGTCAGGAAAGAAAAACCATTGCCACAGTCAGACATTTATCATCTTGGTTATATAATCTATAAGATGATTACTGGGACTTATTTCTCACATTCAGAGGGAGAAGATTTTGATTCAAAAGTTTCAAATATTAGCTTTTTGCAACATATCACTACGTCGGATAAGGGTTTTTTAGATAATATAATCTTGTTTTTTAAGAAAACACTTAACCCGAACCCACAGAAAAGATTTGCAAATATTCGTGAATTTAAAGAGTTTATATCGAATTATTTCAATATTGAAGAATTGTCATCGGTAACATTTAATATTGCGTATTTTATGAGTTCATTGTATGGGACAACAATTGATAGTTTAGAAAAAGAGACAAAAGAGGAATTGAAATATATTATTCCTTCAAAACTTAAAGAAAACAATATTAAGGAAGATACTGATATTGTCGAAAATTTGCTAAGTGGATTAGACAGCCATGAAAAATCTAAGAGTAAAAACAAAATTTTTGTAATTGGCGCAATTCTTATTGCAGTAATTATTGGAATATTTATAGTATCGTCAATGAATAGTGAAAAGGGTAAGGTAGAAGAAGCAAAAATAGCTGTAAAAAACATAGAGGTTGAGAGAGCTGAAGAAAAAAGAAAATCTAAAAAATTAGAAAGAGAAAAAGAAGACTTACAGAGAAAACTGGATTTAGCTAATAAAAAAACAGAAGAGGCAAAGCAGGCAAGTATTGATCTTGAAAATAAAATTAAAGACGAAAAAGATGCCGAAAAGAAAAAACAACTAAAGCTTGAACAGGATAAACAAAATAAAATAATTGAAGAAGAAAAGAAGAAAGCAGAAGACGCAAGGCTTGAAGGAGAAAGAATTAAAAAGGAAAAGGAACTTGCAGATGAGAAAAAAAGATTGGTTGAAGAAGAAAAAGAAGATGCAAGATTAAAAGAAGAAACAAGAAAAAATGCGTTAAAAACTGGAGATATGGTCTTAGATGTTGATAAAAAGCCAGTTGAAATAAATACAGAAATTCCTGAATTATCAAAAAAATTAAGAAAAAAAATCACAGGAAAATCAATTATTGCGACTGTTAGTGTAATTGTTGATCAGAATGGTGAAGTTAAAAAAATCAAATTTACTAAAAAAACAGGAATACCTGAGATAGATATTGAGTTATCAAGGACAATAAATTTATGGAAATTTGAACCGGCGACAAAATATGGTAAAAAAGT
>JAOZTV010000579.1 GCA_029939015.1 Candidatus Aminicenantota bacterium | reverse complement strand
CCTATTATTGCACCAACTGCAATATTTACTGCTTTTACATAAAAGAAATCTTTTTTGGATTCTGCAAGTAAGGGGAGCATACCGTGTCCGTCCTGTACAATTGAGCTTGCCATTAGAATACTAAATGGAATTGTACCAGAAACAAATAAGGTAAGAAATACAAGGTGTGGACCTGATTCGGGAATAATGCCAACTAAAAGTGCAATAATTAGAACAAGAATCATGTTATCTGCTATCCAACTATTTATATTAAATAAATCGAGTAGAATATGAACCACAAGCAATGTCCCAAAGGTCCAGAGAAAAATTCTCGGGATATGAACTTTGGCAATATGTTTCCATAAATGTTCCTCTAAAAAATGTTCTGGTACTGTAATAATAATAAACGAAGCGATTAGAGATGTTGTTAGAATTGTTACTTTTATCCAGTTCCATTTTTGTGGACCAATTTCACCAAAAAGTGTTCCTATAAAAAAAATAGAAACAATTATAAGCATCAATATGCGTGGCATAGATTCCATTTTAAAATTGGCAAAAATATTTCCCTCTGGAATACAGAAACACTTATCTTCTTTGTGTAATGGGAATTCGTTTTGGGATAATTTAAGATTGAATTTTTTTTTAGCAATAATCTTGTCGGTAATAAATCCGGTAATAATTCCAATTATAAAGATTATCAGAGTAAGAAGAATGGCTTTTTGTGGTACCATTGCCAGCATTATAAAGGCTTCGTCTCCACTGGTAGCAATCATAGCGGTAACTAATGCTCCAAAAGAAAAAACCCTATGTGAATACAGGGTTACAGCAGTAAAAGCTCCTAAACACCCTGGTATTGCTCCCATAAAAGCAGCGAGAAAATATTGCTTCCAGTGGCTCTTGGCAAGATTGTCGTGCCATATACCTTTTGTTTGAACGTTAATGTATTCAATAATAAGCATCATAACAAATACAAACCCTGTGATCATAATTGCATGTTTTAGAACTTCAATAAGTGTTTTCATATTATTCTACAGTTCACTTGAAATTTGATAAGCTGACTTAATTGCACCCTGAGCATCTCCAATATTTTCTGCATCTCCTATTATATAAATAGGGATTTTGCCTTCTAATTTTTCTTCTAAAGGATTATAACT
>JAOZTV010000286.1 GCA_029939015.1 Candidatus Aminicenantota bacterium | reverse complement strand
AAAAAATGCAGAAAACACAAGGTTGTTTTGTGCAAAGTATGCAGAAAACACAAGGTTGTTTTATTCAAAAATAATTTATTTTATTAATTTTGATTAAAAAAAATCGTTTTTTAACGATATTCTATTGACAAGGCTTTAATATTTAAGTATTATATTGTTTATGTTTTAATTATTTATAGTTTAACAATAACTTATAGGAGTGTTTAAAATGGAAAAGAAAATATCAAAGAGCGATAAAATAAAGAAAATTAGTTTAAGAGTTATCAGGCGTATCTCATTTTATTATGAAGCCTTATTGAAGTTACAATTAGATGAAAATGATTATATCTCATCAAAGAGCTTAGAAGATGTTACAGGTGTTTCATGTAATCAGATAAGGCAGGATTTTTTCTATCTTGGTATATCAATTGGAAAGCAGAAAAAGGGTTATCAGGTGAAGAAACTTAATAAAGAATTAAAACAAGTTCTTTCAGTTGATCAGGGAGCAAAAGTAATTGTAATTGGTGCAGGGCGACTTGGTAGAGCACTTTCTGAGTATAAACTCTTTAAGGTAAGAAATATTTTTGTTGCAGCTCTATTTGATAATAAAGAAGACTTGATAGGCGAATGTGTTGAGGTAAAAGGTAATACTGCACCAATTCTTGATATAGATGAATTAGATGATTTTCTGATTAAAAATAAAGACATTAGAATTGCCCTTCTTGCTGTACCCGAAGTAGCTGCTCAGGATATGCTTGATAGATTAATTGGGCTTGGTATCAAAGGAATAGTTAATTTTGCACCAAGAATACTAAAACTTCCAAAAGACACTAAAGATGTTTATCTTGTAAATGACTGTATTGGTGCATCCTTATATAAAATTGTTTATCAAATTTATCAACAGGAACAATAAACATATAGAAAAGTAGAGGCATTGCATGCAATGTCTTTATATTTATTTCATTAACCGATAAAAATAGACCATTAACCGAAAGTTTGCTGAAAGGAGTATGATTTTGTATTATTATACTTTTGAAAAAAGGAGGTTTTACAATGGGAAGAAACAGACATAATCTTGGACATAACACATTGGCGTTTGGCTTGATATTTTTTGGTATAATTATTTTACTTGACAAGGCAGGAATTATTGAGAGTTTTAGTTTTATGGATCTATGGCCAATTATTCTGGTAATTATTGGTATTAATACTTTATCAAAAGCTAGAAATGGAGCTTCTCAATATTTTTTAGGTTTGGCATTTGTACTTAGTGGTGGGGTTTTATTATTGAGAAACTTTGAGCTAATACCTTACTTTAGAATATCATGGCAGACAATCTGGCCAGTTTGGCTTATATTTATAGGATTGAAAATATTTATTAATAATCGGGATAAGAGTAATTCAGATAATGAAAATAGTGAAAACGGGGAAAATATAATTAGAAGCAAAGGTGATGATGAAGATTATATTGACCAGACTGCATTCTTAAGTGGTACTGATTTCCGTTATTCATCAAAAACTTTAAAAGGTGGAAATCTGTCTGCAGTAATGGGTGGTTGTAAGGTGTTTTTAACTGATGCAGATATGGCAAATGATAAATTAACACTAAATGTATTTGCTTTCTGGGGTGCAATTGAGATATATATTCCAAAGAATTGGAAACTTAATGTAAAAGGTATTCCTATAATGGGTGCGATAGAACATAAGATAATCTCAGAAGAAAATGGTGTTATAAAAAATAAAACATTGATAATTAAAGGGACTGTAATAATGGCCGGTGTAGAAATAAAATCATAGGTTTCTTGACAAAGTTTTCAAAAGGGATTATTTTTATAAATGTTAAAAATGAAAAGTACTCTGCTAATAGTTGGTTCAATAGGAATTATAATCCTTATTATTGCTATTGGTGGAGCTTTTATTAGTGGACTTCCAATTTGGAGTGGGGTTTTGTTCCTCGCTCTCCCACTTATAATAGATGTGTTTCTTGTCAGGTCAACGTGGTTTCTGGCAAAAAGCAATCCAATTCAATTAAAAAATATAACAAGCGTTTTAATTACTCATATAGTTGGTTTAGTATTTTTTGGTGTTTTACAAGTCTTTTTATTATTTGCAACTGCAGGTTTATTTTCAATTATTAATGCTGATAAGGTTTGGGATTTATATGCTGAGGCTCTTTCTCCTACACTAATATTTGCAAGCTCAATTGCCTATATAATTGCCTCTTTAATAAATTATTTGATAATTAATATAAGAGATAGATTTGAAAATGAACAAAAAATCATAAGGAAAGAGCTACAGATTAAGAAGAGTGAATTAAATGTTTTAAAAAGTGTCATTCAACCGCATTTTTTATTTAATGCATTTAATACTTTAACAGCTTTAATTGAAACTGAAAATGAAAAAGCAGGAGAATTTTGTAGAGGCTTATCAGATTATTTAAGATATTCTTTGAAGCATAGTAATAAGGTTCTGGTGACTGTTGAAGAGGAAATGGAAAATTTGAAGAATTATCTTGATATTGAAAAAATAAGAATGGGCACAAGGTTGAAAATTGAATTAAATATTGAAGAAAATACAAAAAAAAAATTAATACTTCCATTCTCAATTATTACATTTGCAGAAAACGGTATAAAACATGGTATCTCAAATTATATTGAAGGTGGAAAACTGGAAATATCAGCAAGGATTGAAAATCAAAAGGTTTTGCTTTCTGTAATTAATCCGATTATGCCAAAAGACAGTTTAAAAAAAGAAGGCGATGGAATAGGTATTTCCACCTTAAAAAAAAGACTATTTATAGTTTTTAAGGAAAAGGCAGTAATTAATCTTTTTGAAAAAGATAATAAACATTATTCGGAGATGGTTATAGGAATAGGCAATAGGAAATAGGCAATAGGCAGAGAGGCAAGTAGGCAGAGAGGCAGAGAGTAGGAAAACCAAGGCAGGGAGGCAATGAGTAGTGCAGGCGAAGAACTATTATTAGATATCTTATTAATTAAAAAGATATTTTGTAAGTTTTTCTCTCTTTGCCTACTTGCCTCTCTGCCTCCCTGCCTAATTTTTTACTAAGGAGTTATAAATGGATAAAAAATTAAAAGTACTACTAGTTGATGATGAGGAATTGGCATTAGAACTCCTTAAAAAAAAATTACTTGAATTAGGAGATATAGAAATTATAGGTTTATGTAATAATGGATTTGAAGCTGTAAAGGAGTGTGCCAGATTAAAACCTGATGTGATTTTTCTTGATATTGAGATGCCTAAATTAAATGGTTTTGATGTTATTGAATTATTGGATAAGAATAATCTTCCTTATATTATTTTTGTTACTGCATATAACGACTATGCTGTTGAGGCATTTGAAAAGGAGGCAATTGACTATATAGTAAAACCTGCATCTATAGATAGAATTAAAAAAAGTCTTGATAGAATAAGAAAGATGGAGTCTAAAGAAAAAGAAGAGTTAAAGGATAAGGTTTTAAATATTACTGAACAGAGTAAAGAAACCATTTCAAGGATTCTTGTTAAAAATGGTACGGAGATTGATATTATAAGAATTGAAGAAATTGTATATATAAAAGCAGAAGATGACTATATTCGTATTTTTACAAATGAAAAAAATTATTTGAAAAACGGAAGATTGTCAAATTTGGAAATAAAATTACCTATGGATATATTTATAAGGGTACATAGGTCATACATAATAAACATAAATTGCCTGAAAAAAATTGAGCCCTATATGAAAGATAGTAAAATTGCAATTCTTGAAGGCAAAATCAAAATACCAATTTCTAAATCAGGATATCAAAAATTGAAAGATAAGTTTTAAATAATCTATATTATACCTTTTCACCAACCTTATGCGTTAACTAACTACACACATATCTAACTTTGAAATTTTAAAAAGCAAATTGTTTGAAAAAAGTATTCAAAAAGATTGGATTTGATATTGTTTTATAGTAAAATGGATTTGGAGGAATTCTTATGAACGATTCAATCGAAAATATAAAAAAATCTATACAATCGGGGCAGACTCTTATTAAAA
>JAOZTV010000042.1 GCA_029939015.1 Candidatus Aminicenantota bacterium | reverse complement strand
AAAAAAACAAAAAAAACCAATGGCTTGCCTTTTTTTTTTTTCAAGAATCTATCAAGTGTTTTAATACTTATATAAAAACCTAAAACACCAATCGTTGATGCAATTAATATAATTAAGCTATATATAACTTCATTGGTTAAGAGGAAAGTAAGAATTATTAGAAATATCATGATTATTAATGAATTTTTATATATTCTATTTATGAAAAAATTACTTTGATTCATTTTTTTTACTATCGGTTTTTGCATATTTTAATAAATTTACGAAGGCTGCTATTATTCCGTATAATACAAAAATTATTAATAATATAGGCTCTGTTCCAAAATATTTATCAAGAAAATATCCAATTACGAAGCCGACAATAATTGATGCAGGGAACATAAGTCCGACCGACGAATCAATTCTTTTTTTTTGTGCCATACTTTGACTCATTATTCTTTAATAATCTTCCTCTGAATCGTCACTTCTTATGCTAAAACCCTCTAAATTTCCAGATGAACCTTCGCCTCCAAAATTATCTTCATTCTCATTATAATAATCTATTGTATCAAATTTATCTTCTCCTAACTCATTCTTACGTTCTTCTATTATTTTATAAAATTCATCTTCATCATCATACTTACGTATATAATTTGATTCAACTTCACTATAATATATTTCAAGATAATCTTCATCAATTTTTAAAAAAACTGACATATGGTCATCAGTGTCTAAATCACTGATAGTCTCATAAGTTTTTGTTGCAGATTCTTTTAATGCATTCAACGTTAACCATGACATAACTTCAATTTGTTCCATCTTAATACTCCTAACTATATTTAAAGGTATAATTTATAATTAAATGAGGTTTTTTGTCAACCCTTTTAATCATTTTTTTTAAAAAAGATTGGAAATATAATCAAGATCCAATATTATTGTTATTGGGTCTGTCAGTCCATATCCAAAAACTACACCTTCATCCAATACAGCCTTTTTAATGTTTTTTCTTCTATCAATATTAATTCTTTCGTGCCCTTTTATACGGGGAACAACTATTCCGTAGGAATTTTTTCCAATGCCAATTTTAATAATTGGTAAAAAATCAATTTTGTTATCTTTGTATTCGTCTTTATGTATATGTTTAAATAAATCTATAATTGGCAGTTCCATATTGCCTTCTGTATAGATTGTAGACTTTTTTAAAACAGAATTCACATATTTAGGATTACATTCTAAAAATTCAATTCCTTCAACTACAGGTATTGCATAAGTATGTTTATCATCACCAAAAACAATACACTCTGATAATGTTTCATTTTTAGGTATTTCTAAAAGAATTGAAGTACCTACTCCAATTGATGATTCTAAAATTATTTTACCATTTAAGTTGATTTCAATTTCTTTATGAACTGCATCCATACCAACACCACGTCCAGATACCTCTGTAGCATTCTCCTTTGTAGAAAATCCTGGTTTGAAAATCAGTTTTTGTTTTTCTGTTTTTGTCATATTATCTAATTCATTTTTACTAATAATACCCTTCGATAGAGCAATTTCAGAAACTTTTTCTGCATCAATGCCTGCTCCATCATCATTAATGGATATATAAATGTTTTTGAAATCTTCATAAATAGACATTTCAATAGTACCATCAGGTGTTTTTCCAATTTTTTTTCTATCATCTTTAGATTCAACACCGTGATCAACGGCATTTCTAACAATATGTACTAAAGCATTATGGCATTTATCCCAGACATCAGGAGCTGCCATAGCATCGTTTCTCGGGACTAAAAAATTTATATCTTTATCCATAGATGAACCTAAATCTGTGACAATTCTAGGATATCTTGATAATATAATTTTACTTTGAGCTGACATTATAAGTCCATCGAGATGTTCGGTAAATCCGTTACTTATTTCACTTGTTATATGACTTGCAAGCTCAGAATTATTTATAAGTGATAAGCTATCTTGTGAAAATGCCTGAAACTGGTTTACTAATTTGTTATACTGGTCAAAATCTATTGTAACTTTCAAAGCCTTTCTTGAGTCTCTAACTCTTCCCATATCCTTCCCTGAGAGTTCATCAAAGTGTATTTTCTCTTTTCCCATTAAAAGTATTAATTTTTTTCTACAATTTTTTATAGATTCTATTTCTTTTTTTACATTTATCTCTTTGTCATTATAAACTTCTTTAATATTTTCAATAAACCTATTAAGTATTATTGGAAGTAATTCAATTATTTCATAAGCATCTTTATTAAGAAATACTTTACCATTTGACAGATCAAGGGTTAATTCCTCAGCTGTATGACAATAAGCGTTTAGAATGTTTAAGTCAATAAATGCACTTATTCCTTTTATTGTATGGACAACTCGGTTGATACTTTGAATACTTTCAAGATAAAGTGGTACATTTAATCCTCGAAAATGTGTTATGAACATATCAAATTCAAAATCATCAGGGATGGCAAAGACGTATTGTCTAAGATTGAAAATTGATTCATCAATACTTTCTAAAGAGGTTTCTGTTTCTCTTATAAAATCATTTATCAAGTCTATTGTTTCTTCATCTAATGTCATATATTGATATTATATATTATTAAATTTTTTGTCAAGTGTGTTTTAGATATTTTTGAATTTTTTTTGTATTTAAATTGATTCAATTTAGGTTGCAAAATTTTTAAAAAATTGATAAACTTGAAAATGGTTATTAAGGTTGAGAGTATAATAAAAAGATATAAAAAGAGTTTTAAATATATAAATGCACTTAATGATGTAAGCTTTTCTGTAAAAGAAGGGAGTATTCTTGGTATATTAGGGCCAAATGGTGCAGGTAAGACTACTTTGCTGAAGATATTAACTGGTATAATAGACGCTGATTCTGGTTCAATAAATATTTTGGGGACTACAAATATTGAAAAAATAAAAAAACATATTGGATTCTTGCCTGAAAACCCTATTTTTTTTAAAAATATTACAGCTTATGAATTATTAGAATTTTCATTAAACCTTATAGATAATAATAATGTTAATAGAATTGTTGAAGATACTTTAAAATTTGTTGCTCTCTATGATAATAAAAATGAAAAGGTAAGGAGTTTTTCAAAGGGAATGATTCAACGACTTGGAATAGCGCAGGCAATTATTCATTCTCCCAAAATTATAATATTAGATGAACCAATGTCAGGTTTAGATCCTATTGGCAGAAAGTTGGTAAAAGATATGATATTAAGAAAAAAAAAGGAAGGCAAAACAATTTTATTTTCTACACATAATTTAGATGACATAGAATCTCTATGCGATGATGTTATATTAATAAAAAATGGGGAAATAATTTTAAATAGAGATATTTTTGATCTAAGAAAAAAAAATTCTTATAGAATTGAAGTTATGAATGGAAGTGTTAGAGAATCTCATTTAATTAATGGTAAAAATGAATTCTGGGGTTTTATGGAAAATATTAAAAAAGAGAATAAGATGATTGTTAATATAAAATCAGATCTCTCGGGAGAGTTGGAGAAATATTATGAAGACTAAGACAGGTTTAATTGCAAGATTATTATATAGAGAACTTGTCAGAGATAAAATTTATATTTCAGTATTTATTGGTGCTTCAATACTTGTATTGTCAACAATTATTTTAAATGAGATGGTTGTGGGTGAAAAAATTAAAGCTACAAAGGATCTTGGCTTGTCAATACTTAATCTCTTTTCATTATTTATTGTTTTATTTTTAGGTATAAATCTGATAACACGTGATATAAGTCAAAAAACATTATATTTTTTATTTGCAAAACCTGTTAGCAGGTCTGACTATCTTAAAGGCGGATATATTTCAATAATTCTTTCTTTAATCATTGGTATTTTACTGTTGATTTTTGTGATAGGGACATTATCTTTTTTACAGGGCGAGATATGGATTAAAGGTCTTCTTACAGCAGGATATTTTACATTTTTAGAAATGATTATTATCGTTTCTTTTGCCTTTTTATTCTCAGTAAGTACTTCTCCGCAATTATCTATGTTTTTAACTCTTCTTGTATATATAATAGGTCACTCAATTGAAAAAGCAGCTGTAATTGTTGATAAGTCTTCAAATCTTATTCTAAAATATTTCATTAAGTTTATCTATCCGATTTTACCAAATCTTGAATTCCTAAATAAAAAAACTTCAATTATATATAAACTTGATATTTCATTTTCCTATTATCTACAGTCAACTCTTTATGCTGTTTCTTATTCAATTTTAGTTTTTTTTATAGCAGTATTAATTTTTAGAAATAGGGAATTATGAAACTCATATTTTTTAAAACTTTTATTATTATTATAATTTTACTATCAATTATGCTTGTTTCTCAGTATTATCTGTCTATTGAAAAAAAAATTGAATTAAAAGAAGAGAGCGACTTGTATATGCCGGAAGTTCCTTATTTGAAATTTATATCATTAGGCTTTGATGGTTTAATTGCTGACCTTGTTCTGGCCAAAGCATTAACTTATTATGGAAACCACTATTTTCAAAGAAATATCTTTAAATATAAACATTTAAAAAAATTATTTTTTACAGCTGTTGAAATGGATCCAAATAATAAAGACGCTTTTATTATGGGAAATAATATATTAAAAACTGTAGATCCAAGTTCTAAATCTTCAATAGAAATATTAAAAAGAGGGGCATTTTATCATCCAAAATACTGGAAGTTTCCTGAAATGATAGGGTTTAATTATTATTATAGCTTAGATGAACCTGAAATGGCTGCTAAATATTATGAAATAGCATCAAAACAATATAAATTTGATAAGTCAGTTGTCAACGGCAATACTCCTTCTCCCTATGTTATCTCATTATCCGGAAAGTTTTATGAAGAGAGTGGTAAATATCATGAGGCATTAAGGGTATTAAAAAAATTCTATGAAACTACAAGGGACAAAAGATTGAAAAGGAATTTCTTAGATTCATACAAAAGAGTATTAAAGAGAATAGGGCTTAGGGATAAATATATTAGAGAAAATTTGACTAAAATAAATATGTTCATAAAAATACAAATAGGTGGCTTTTAATGATTTATGATTATTTGATTGTCGGTGCAGGATTTTCAGGTGCAACTTATGCAAGAATGGCTACAAATAGAGGTAAATCAGTTTTGATTATTGATAAGAGAGATCATATAGGAGGTAATTCTTATGATTTTATTAATAAAGAAGGGTTATTTGTGCAAAAATATGGACCTCATATTTTTCATACAAGTTCAAAAATTGTATGGGATTTTTTATCAAGATATTCTAAATGGAATGATTATGAACACAGGGTTCTTGTAAATCTTGGAAATAAAGAGGTTTATTTACCCATAAATATTGAAACTATGGAAAAGTTATACGATAGACAATTTACTCCTGAAAATATGAAAGAATTTTTGAATAGTAAAAAAATCAATATCAAAAATATAGAAAACTCAAGAGATGTTGTATTATCACAGGTTGGAAAAGAACTTTATAATTATTTTTTTAAAAATTATACAAAAAAACAATGGGGGGTATATCCAGAAGAACTTGATGCCTCTGTTTTACAAAGAATTCCTGTAAGGTTTAATAGAGATACAAGGTATTTTGAAGATAAATATCAGGGTATTCCAATAGATGGATTTACAGAACTTTTTGAAAAGCTTTTAGATAATAAAAATATTACAGTCAAGTTAAATACTGATTATAAAGACATAATAAAAGAAATAAACTTTAAAAAAATGATATTTACTGGACCAATTGATTCCTTTTTTGATTTTAAATATGGAAAGT
The DNA here is from genome assembly GCA_029939015.1 of Candidatus Aminicenantota bacterium. GTDB lineage: Bacteria > Acidobacteriota > Aminicenantia > UBA2199 > UBA2199 > JAOZTV01. Next base: position 8,417 of record JAOZTV010000042.1, on the reverse strand, counting down.
TACCTTATCGAAGTATTGATTTTGAATTTAAAGAATTGAATGAAGAATTTTTTCAATCAAATTCAGTAATCAATTATCCGAATGATTATGATTATACAAGAATTACTGAATTCAAACATTTTTATTTTCAAAAAAACAAACAAACAATAATTTGTTATGAATATCCAAAATCTGATGGCGACCCTTTTTATCCAATACCCAGACAAGAAAATAGAAATCTTTATTTAAAATATAAACGATTGGCTGATAATTTAGATAATGTATTTTTTACAGGAAGATTGGCAGAATATAAATATATTAATATGGATAAGGCTGTAGAAAATGCACTTAATCTTTTTCATAAATTAGAGAGTTAAGTATGGATGTTTTAAAATTTAATTTTGATAACCAAAAACTATATAAACAGGTAAAAAAAATCAGAACTGAGGTATTTATTATTGGACAAAACTGTCCTGTAAAAGATGAATTTGATGAGTTTGAGAGAACATCTACTCATTTTTTAATATATTATAATGAAAAACCTGCTGCAACATCAAGGTGGAGGGAAACAAATGAAGGTATTAAGCTTGAAAGATTTGCAGTCCTCAATGAGTTTAGGGGGAATGGTTTAGCTAATATACTAATAGAAACAATGCTTAAAGATGTTGCAAAAAAGGATAAACATATTTATCTTTATGCACAGGAGCAGGTAACAGGATTATATGAAAAGTTTGGTTTTATAATAGATGGAGAAAAATTTGAAGAAGTAGGAATTGTTCATTATAAAATGATTTTGGAAAAATAATTTGAATTAAATATTTAAATGTAGTAGTATTCTTGTGTTGAGGTTATTTAGATGAATATTATGCAAATATTAAATGTTATTGCTTTTTTTATATATATATTTCTTATAATAATTCTATTAATCAAATTACCCAAGTTTAAACCTGCATATTTTTTGTCACTTTTTCTGTTTTGTTTTATGGTATGGAGCTTTTTTACTATTTTGTTTTTTTCCAATTCAATATCTGAAAATACCGCTTTTTTATATATTAATTTTGCCAGTTTTGGATGGATTTATTTAAGTAGCATAATGCTAATATTTATTCTTGTATTTACCAAAAAAAGAGATATAATTGCAAAGAAGTATTTATTGATTTTCTTATTTGGTCTTCCAATTCTTTTTGTAATAGCACAATGGCGTGGCTTGATGTCTGTACCTGTAATGATGGATTTTGGTTGGCGGGCAATATGGAAAAATACAATTTGGTCATATTTGTTTTTCACTTATACATTTGTATTTAATGCATATTCAGTTTATCTTGGAATAAATATGATAAAAACTTCACAAAATAAATTAAGAATTAAGCAGATGAAGATAATTATTTATGGTGGAGCAATAGCCTTCGTTTTAACTTTTATTTCAGATGTTTTTCTATCTATAGTATTAAATATCACAAATATACCAAATTTTGGAAGTATTTTAGGAGTTTTATGGGGAGTGTTTTCGGTTTATGGTTTAGTAAAATATAAAGAGCTTGATATTTTACCTGAATTTGTGACAAAGAATATTATCAATACAATGTTTGATTGTTTAATAATTGTGAGTATTAAAAAACATATAATATTTGTTAATAATGCAGTAATAAAATCTTATGGATTTACAGAAGTTGAGCTAAAAGGAATGCCTTTAAATATTCTTTTAAAAAATAAATCAGATGAAAAAAAAGTTTTTGAAGCTATTGATATAAAAGATGGTTTTAATAATATTGAAACTGTTTTTAGAACAAAAGATGATATTGATGTAGATGTTCTGATTTCATACTCAACTATTATTAATAAAATTGGTGTTATTGATGGCATTGTTTGTGTTATTAAAGATGTTACAGAGATAAAGAAAAATGAGAAAATCAAAGATGTTCTATTAAATATTTCTGAAGCTAGTATTAAGATAAAGAATTTAAAGGAATTGTCTATAAAAGTTCATCAACAGATAGGTTTATTAATGGATGCAGAAAATTTTTATATTGCTCTTATTAAAGATGAAGAAAATGGTATTTATACTTTTCCCTATGTTGTTGATATTAACCCTGAAGAGTATATTGCACCTGATATACCAACAGATTTAAAAAAAGGTTTAACTCATCTTGTTTTTAGGACTAAGAAACCTTTTCTTATAAAGGATTATGATGATGAAATAATACTTAAAGAAAATGAAGTAGATATGATAGGTATTGACTCTAAATCATGGTTAGGTGTACCTTTGAAAGTTACAGATGATAAAATAATTGGAGTTATTGTTCTTCAGAGCTATTCTGATAGCAATAGATATTCAATTGACGATTTAAATGTACTTTCAATTATTTCAAATACTATTGCAAGTGTAATAGAGCATTGGGAGAATGAAAAAAATCTAATCCATTTGGGAAAAATGGAAGTTATCGGAAAACTTGCAGGTGGTGTTGCACATGATTTAAATAATGTACTCGGGGCTATTGTGAGTTATCCAGATATAATTTTAAAAAAACTTCCAAATGATAGTCCTTTAAAAAGAACCGTTTTGACTATACAGCAATCAGGCTTAAAGGCTGCTGCTATTGTTCAGGATCTTTTAACTCTGGCAAGAAGAGGCGTTTCTATTGATACAATTGAAAACCTTAATGAAATAATCATAGATTATTTAGAAACGCCTGTTTTTGAAAAATTAAAATTCTATTATCCAAAGGTTAAGATAGAAACTAAACTTGATAAAAATATTCCAAATATAAAAGGTTCTTTTTTGCATATATCAAAAACAATAATGAACCTTGTCTCAAATGCGGCTGAATCTATAGTTAAAGAAGGCAGTATTACAATAATAACTGAATTAATAAGTCTAAATGATGATTTAAAAGGTTATTATAGTCGAATTAATAAAGGAGATTATATAGTCCTGAAAATCATTGATACAGGAAGTGGCATAACAGAGTTAGATCTTAATAAAATATTTGAGCCATTTTATACCAAAAAAAAAATGGGAAGAAGTGGTACAGGGCTTGGGATGGCTGTTGTATGGGGAACTGTCGAGGACCATAAGGGTTTTATTGATGTTAAAAGTATTGTTGGAAAAGGAACAAGCTTTGAACTCTATTTCCCAATAACTAATGGATTAAGGATTATAAAATCAGATAGTGCAAATGTATTAGAATATACAGGCACAGGTGAAAGGATACTAATTATTGATGATGAAGAAACTCAGAGAGAAATATCTTTAACATTATTAAATGAATTGGGTTATTCAGTCTTTACAGTTTCAAGTGGAGAAAATGCAATAAAGTTTTTAGAAAAAAATTCTGTTGATCTTTGTATTTTAGATATGATAATGGATCCTGGAATAGATGGACTTGATACATATAAAAAAATAATAAAGATTCATCCAAATATTAAAGTTGTTATTGTGAGTGGTTATTCAGAGTCCGATAGGGTAAAGGAAGCACTAAGTCTTGGAGCTAACTCTTATGTCTCAAAACCATATACAATTGAGAGAATAGGAATAGCTATAAAGAATTTGCTATAAATTTGCAAAATTCAAGGTTCTATATTGTAAAGCCTCCTGAATATGAACTGTCTTTATTGATTTTGAATTATCGAGGTCTGCAATAGTTCTGGCAATTTTTAATATTTTAAAATAACTTCTTGTACTTAGATTCATTTTCTCAGTTGCAATTTTCATGATATTTTCGCTTTCATCGTTTAATTTACAAAATATTTTTATTTCCTTATTTGACATTTGAGCATTAGCATAAACGTTTAATTCAAGATTTTTAAATCGTTTTAACTGAATATTTCTTGCTTTAATAACCCTGTTCTTAATTATTATAGAACATTCTGCCTTTGTATCAGACGTGATTTCATCAATTTTTAATTTTTTTATTTCAATTTGAATATCAATCCTGTCAAGAAGTGGTCCGGAAATTTTAGAGTAATAATTTCTTTTCTGTGTTTCTGAACATCTATTAAAATTTGGGTCTTTAAGTCCAATTGAATCTTCGCAGGGGTTCATTGCAGCAATTAACATAAATTTTGCCGGATAGGTTTGAGATGAAAGAGAACGTGAAATGGTAATTTGTCCATCTTCAAGCGGTTGTCTTAAAACTTCCAATGCGCTCTTTTTAAAATAGGGGAGTTCATCTAAAAATAAAACTCCATTATGTGCAAGAGATATTTCACCAGGCATAGGGTATTTACCACCACCACTTATTCCAACATCAGAAATTGTATGATGAGGAGATCTGAAAGGTCTTGCATAAATAAGATTTTTATTCCTGTTTAATAAACCGGCAGAACTATAGATTAATGAAGTTTCAAGGATTTCATTGTCTGTCATATTAGGAAGAATAGATGGCAAAGCTTTTGATAACATTGATTTACCTGAACCAGGAGGGCCAATCATTAATAAATTATGAAAACCTGCTGCTGAGATTTCCATAGCTCTCTTTGCAATATACTGTCCTTTTATCTCTGAAAAATTATGTGTATGATTTTCTTTTTTTAAAATTTCATTGTTTTCAGGAATACTTGGAGCGTGTGTATCAGGGGATAAAATAAATGTAAATACTTCATTGAGATTTCTAAAGGCAAAAACGTCTATTCCTTTTACAAAAGAAGCCTCTTTGCGATTTTCAAAAGGTATAATAATTGCTTTAAAATTATTTTGTTTTGCAAAAATTGCAAGATTTAATACACCTTTTACAGGGTTTAATTCCCCATTCAAATTTAATTCCCCATAAAATAAAAAATCTTTAAAAAGTTCTTCAGCTAAAGATAATTTATTTATTAAAATACCTGCAGCAATTGGTAAGTCAAGAGATGATCCTTCTTTTCTAATATCTGCAGGGGATAGGTTGATAACAATTTTCTGTTTTCTTGGATATTCAAAACCTGAGTTTTTTATTGCAAATTTAATTCTTTCACGACTTTCTTTTACTGCATTATCTGGTAGTCCGACGATTGTGATACCTGGGATTCCCTTAGAAAATCCGACCTCAACCTCTGTTTGTGTTATTTCAAGTCCATTTAGGACAATTGAGTTTATTTTACTAATCATAAGTCTTTATCTACCTCTTGGGATGAGTAATCTTCTACCCGGCTTAATTAAATTTCTTCTTAATTTATTGACTCTTTTTAATTTTCTTACACTTGTCTTATATTTTCTTGCTATTGAATAAAGACTATCTCCTCGTTTTATCCTATACCAACCAACAAAATATTTTTTTTGTGGTGGTAATCTTTTTAATTTGCTCAAAACAATTTCATTTAAAAGTGATGGCACTCTTAGATTATAATATTTTTTATTAAATGGGGTAAAATGTCTAATCAACTCTGGATTTAACTTTTTTAGTTTAGCATAGCTTATTTTTGATAATTTTGCTATGGTTTTTAAATCAACAGGTGATGGGATTTTTATTATTTTTGTGTTATCAAAATCAGAAACTTCTTGAGTAATTGTAAAACCATATTCCTTTGGTGATTTTGCAATAATTATTGAAGCTAAAAAAGCCGGGACATAATTTTTTGTTTCCCGCTTTATATATCTTGATTTCGCAATTTTAAAAAAATCCTTAGTTTTAAGTTTTCTTATGGCTCTATTTATTCTTCTTGTCCCACCATTATAAGAGGCTAAGGCCATATACCAGCTTCCATATCTTTGATAAAGGCGTTTAAGTAGCTTTGCAGCAGCAATAGAGGATTTAAATGGGTCTCGTCTTTCATCAACCACCCAGTCAACCTTTAAATTAAACATTCTTGCTGTAGCTGACATAAATTGCCACATTCCGCTTGCTCTTGCTCTTGAAATAGCCTGTACTCTAAAACCACTTTCAATTATTGGTAAATAAGCTAGGTCTTCTGGTACTCCCATTTTTTTGAATGTTTCCCTAAATTGTTTTATATATCTGGAAGAGCGATTTAAGGCTCTTTGAATACTATTATGTTTTATGTTTTGAAATGCCTTTAAAAAAGAAACAACTCTTGGGTTTATTATGATAGGAATTGAAAAAACAGGTTTAGACTTTTTGATAATTTTTTTAAAATTTAAAATGTCTTTTTTAGAAGGGAAAAAGAGAGGAGTTGAAATAATTTCGTCTAAAAAAGCATTATCTTTTTCAATGTTTTCATTGATTGAGTTAGATTCTTTTAAATATTCCAATTCAATGCTTGCTATTTTATCAATATAAGAAATTAGATGTTTTTTGATTGTTTTGTTGTTACTCTCAGCATCAATTAAAATATCAATAGTACGGTCAAAAAAATATTTTGATTCGTCAATTTTTCCTTCTAATAGTAACGACTTACCTTTATTAAAATTTGTTTCTGCTCTTTGAACTATAGGTGGTAGGGTAATTACTGTATTAGTTTCAGGTGTAACATTTTTATTAAAAAAAGAGCATCCGGTTAATAATAAAAATAAACTTACAAGCGATATGCTCTGTTTAAAATAATTATTTTTCAACATCAATAATAATTGTGATTTTTTTTGTATTTTCATCTAAATCTAATTCAAAAGAATCAATTGTTTCAGAATTTGAATTACTTATTTTTATAAAATTTTTTGTATCATCAAATTTTATTTTTTTTATAATTGTTTTGCGTGTATTATCATTTAGAGCATTTAGTATTTTAAGGCTTTTTTTTGAAAATATGTCATTTTTTTTTTCAACAGGGCTTTTAGTTTTATTAAAGGCTGTAATATTTGGTATATTATGGCTTTTAGAATCAGATTCTATGTCAATTTGAAGCTCAAGATCTTCAATATTATCTACATTTATAATTTTTTGTGGAATATCTTCGATATGTTTGATTTTTTTTTTATTATCAGTATCAAAATTTATCACCGGAGGTTTAATGTTTTCCTGGTAACTGGAGTCAATTTCTTGTTTTATCTTTGTAAGAGTTAAAGACGATATGCTTTTTAATGTATTTATTACGCCTTCTCCCTTAGTCGCTACGGCTTCAAAAAACGGAAAATTTAAGTAGTTTATATTGCTATTCAACTGGTCAATAGATAGGATGTTTTTTAAGTCTCTTTTATTATACTGTATAATAATGGGGATTTTATTTACATCAATGCCTTGTTCAATGAGATTTATTTTTAAGTTTTCAAAACTATCAATATTGCCCTGAGCCATTAATTCCTGAGAATCACCAACAAAAACAATACCGTCAACACCTTTTAATACTATTTTCCTTGTAGAATCATAGAATATTTGTCCGGGTACAGTATATAGTTGAAATTTTGTTTCGTAACCATTTATTGATCCAACATTTAGAGGTAGAAGATCAAAAAAGAGTGTTCTTTCAATGTCTGTCTCCATGCTGATTAACTCACCTCTGGATCTTGGATTAGTAATAGAGTAGATATACTGTAAATTAGTGGTCTTTCCACTTAATCCTGTACCATAATAAACTATCTTCGCTGTTACCTGTTTTGATGTATGATTAATAAACATATTAGTTTATATTTTCTCATTTTTATATTTTAAAGTCAATAAAACTATTGACTTATTTTTTCAGTTTTGATATTAATTATAAATGGAAAAAAAAAACATATTGTCAGATTTCCCAAAACTGTATTGTCCTTTTATAAGAGAAACGTTTAAGGTTAATAGGGAGCAATGGAAGAAACACGGATCTAAGTTGATGTTGAGAGAGCCTAAAGCATATCTTGTGGTTGATAAAATTAATCCCGGTTATGAATGGGTCTTTGATGATCCGGATACATTTGCAGTTGAAAAGCTAGATGGTTCTAATGTAAAAATATTAACTGAAGATGGAAGGCTTACCCATGTTCAAAACAGATTAAATGTAATAGATCCTTTACAGGTAATAAAAGGTAAAACATTCATTATCGAAGGTATTTTTCAAGCCATAGGTAAGGGCTATGTTCTAAAAGATGGTGAGCAAGCAGGCGAATTATTGGGTCCCAAACTTCAGGGTAACCCATATAAACTCCAAGTACACGAATGGTATCCTTTTGAAAAGGCAATAAAGGATTTAAGGTATAGATCCTTTGACGAACATGAAAGAACCTTTGATAACTGGAGTACATGGTTTAAAGACTGGCTATTTTCAAGATTATATACCAAGAGAGCTTCAAAACTTGGATTAAAAGACAAAGTTATGGCTGAAGGGGTTATTTTTTATAATCTTAAAAGAAAAGAAGAAGGAAAATCATGGCGTGCAAAACTAAGAAGAGATATGTTCGATTGGTTCTACACAGATAAAATTGAAATCATAAATTATGATAAGAATAGTAAAGGCAAAGAGGCAGAGAGGCAAGAAGGCAATGAGGAACATTAATAATAGCTTTTCTATAGCATCTCTCCTTGCCTCTCTGCCTCTTTGCCTCTTTGCCTTATAAGCCTTTGATATGTTATAATTCCAAATGGATAAAAAGATTG
>JAOZTV010000285.1 GCA_029939015.1 Candidatus Aminicenantota bacterium | reverse complement strand
CATCTGAGATTTGCTGGGAAAATTTAACACCTTTTAATACGGGGTTTGCAATACTCAGTGCAATAAAGAATGATATAACAGCAATTATGAGAATAGAAATAATTGCAAAAACAATTATGGTTTTTACAAGACTGTTAATAGGTATAAGTACTTCTGCTTCGTCAATTTCTGCTATTAAAACCCAATGTGTGTCTTCAACTTCAAATGGTGTATATGCAGATAGAACAGGATTACCATTATAATCATCTATGATCTTTCTATCTGTTTTTCCAGCAAGGGCTTCATTTGTTGCTACTGTATCAACACCATTCTTTGCAACTGTACCCTTTAATGATTGTGCAACTGAATGAGCTCCTGATTTATCAACAAAGGAGTCAGAACGCATTTTCTTGTCTGAACCGACAAGATAAGTCTCACCTGATTCACCCATTCCTGATCTTTCCTGCATAACAGCATTTATTTGTTTTAATGAAAGTTGTATTGCAAAAACACCTATTATCTCACCATCCTTCATGATTGGATAGCCGAGAAATGAAGCCGGATCTCCGTTACTTGGAGCATAAGGTTCAAAATCCTCAAAGGCCCTTCCTCTATTTTTAAGTACTTTTTCTCTCAACTTTGCAAGTCCAGAATCTTTATACTTACCATAAGAGAGATTTTCACCAAGGTCTGCTTCCTTTCCTGCCGAATACATAACATGACCGTGTTTGGCACATATCAGAAAGACATCATAACATCCTGTCTCATCCATAAAGGCTTTTATGTTTTTTCCCAAACTGTCCCAGATAGTCCTGTATTCTTCAGTATTTACACCATAATTACCATCTGCTGCAACACCTGATGAATTATGATACTCCAATAATCTTGCATAAAGAAGCTCAACATCCTTACTTCTTGCAAAGATATGTGCGTTATCAAAAGTTGTCTTTATATAACTTTCCATATAATGTTTTTTGACTTCTCTTATAGCTTCAAGCTTGGCAAAAGATTCTTCCATAAGAGCTTCCTTTGCATTAGTAATAGCTTCATAACTTATAAATAACAAAGGGATGACACTTACCAGTAAAAACAAACCAATTAATTTGGGTTTTAACTTAATGTTTTTTAATTTGATCATAATAATTCTCCTATAATATATTTTTTATTTAAAAGCCAATGCCAATAGCAACACCATAAACAAGTGATACTGTACTATTAATAAAATCTGCACTAATAGTCGGACTTATAGATAATTTACCAATATGAAAATCATATGAAGCTCCAAGTCTGAATGCAAAATGAGACGATGTTTCAAGACTTGTTGTCGAAGCTTCTTCTGAATTTAGTCTTCCAAAATGTTCGTCGCTATGATGTTCGTCTTCATGTACTTCATGTTTTGCAAATGCAAATCCAGGTGCTAAAAATAACTTGATATTATCTGCTGGATGGAAAGCTAAAAAAACCTCAATAATTGTTTCTGTATGATCTGCCATGACCATATCAACGAGTACTCCTATTCCAAATTTTTCTGATAATCTATATTCAAGGTCAGCTCCGATTGAAAAGTCAGTGTGTTTTGCATCAAGATTAGATGTAAAACCACCAAATAATGCAAGATGGTATTTGTGAAAGCTATGACCACTCTGATGATCATCATGTTTTTTATGTTCCTCGGCAATCAGACCTGTTGAACAAAACATAATAAGTGTAATACATACAATAAAAAATCCTGTTTTTTTCATAAATTTTCTCCTTTTTTATAATGAAAGCGAAGCTCCAAACCAGAAATAGTTGGTGTCGCCTAAAGCGTCAAGTAAAACTATTGTATAGTTTGCTGAAACTGACAGACTTAGTTTGTCTAGAGGAACGGGAACAGAAATACCGAAATTTATATCTGATAAACCAGTCTCTGTTGTCCACTGCCCACCGTTATAACCAATTGAGGCAGATAAGTCGGCTGTTATTTTTTCTGATAAATAAAGTCCATATCCAATACCACCTACAAGATATAAACCGTCTCCATTATTTATGTCATAATAGATTGAAATTGAAGGCGATAAAATTACTTTTGGAAATCCTGCTGTAAGATATACTTCCTGAGTTGTATTTTCTTTAAATTCGAAATTTTTTGCAAAATACCAACCATAATGAATAAATCCTGCAGATAGACTCAAATTTTCAGATGTTTTAAAATCGTAAGATAGTGTAATATCTGTTTCATTAACCGTAGAGTCCGTAAATGAAAAACTACCCCAGAAGTTAAGTGCAAAGCCAGTATCTCCAAATGCGTAAGTAATAGATGGTTGAATGACAGGTTTTTTTGATGGATTCAAATCCCAACCTCTCCATATATAGCTTGAGTTAAAATCAAGTTGATAAGAAAAACTTGATGAAAATAAATTCATTGAAAATAAAACAATAATTATTAATAAAACAATCTTTTTCATGATTTCTCCTTTTTTGTATAGTATAAGTTTCTCATCGAAATATAGTGTATGATATTTTAAAAAAAATATATGTAGGACAAAGTCTACTTTATTTGTAAGGTTTTGTCCTACAAGGTTAAATGATTTTTAAATTATTTCATGAATTTTAGATATAGAATATAATGGATAATTACATATATAATCCTGTTTTTTAAAATTTAATATATTTGTTCTTAATAACATTTTAGGTGAGTATTTTTCTCCATATATTTTCAAACTTGTTTTTCTTTTACTTATACCGGCTTTGACTTCGAGAGGGAAAACAAGGTTATTATAATTGAAAATAAAATCGACTTCTGCTGAACTTTCATTTGACCAATAGTATAAATCTTTTTTATAAACATTTTTAAAAATATTTCCAGTTATTAATTCCTGAGCGACAAAATTTTCAGTAAATACACCATTATATTCGGAAAAAATTTTATCTGGTAATGCAATAACTTTTTGTGGCAGGTTTAACAATGCAGACAAAAGTCCAACATCCAGAACATATAATTTAAAAGCATTATCACTTATATATCCACTTAGAGGTAGCTTTGGGACTTTAATGCTTATAGATTTATATACAAGTCCGGCATTTATTAGCCATTGAATTGATTCATAATAATCTCTTGACCGTGCATTTTGAGATATCTCAGAATATTTGAATTTTTTATTTTCTTTTGCTAATTGATTGGGAAGAGAATTCCATGTTTCTGTAATTCTTATTGCTTCGCTTTTAGACGTATGTTTTGAAAAATCATTCAGATAGGCTGTTAAAATATTGTTTTGTATTACTCTTATATCTAAAAAATTACCATTTTTTGTGTATTGAAAAATTGCTTCAGGCATACCACCAACATAAAAATAAATTTTCAAAAAGTATATTAATTCATTATGAAAACTCTGATTAATGGAATTAAAATCTACTTTATCATCTATGATTTGCCGTAATTTATGTTTGCCAATTCCACTGAGAAACTCCATAAAAGAGAATGGGTATAAATCCATGAACTCAACTTTTCCTACAGGAAATTGCGATTTATGACCTAATTTTACTCCTAATAATGAGCCTGCTGAAATTATATGATAGGTGTCTGATAACTCACAAAAATATTTTAGAGATGTTAACGCACGAGGACATTGTTGAATCTCATCAAAAAATATCAATGTATTGTCTTTTTCAATTTTTGTTTCTGAGTAAATTGACAATTGTTCAATAATTCTTGTAGGATTAATTTTTTTTTCAAAAAAAAATGACAAATTCTGATCTTCTTCAAAATTAAAATAGACAATGTTTTTATATTCATTTTTTCCAAATTCTTTAATTAAATAAGTTTTTCCAACTTGTCTTGCCCCTTTTAATATAATGGGTTTTCTGTTGTTATTCTTTTTCCATACCATAAGTTTATTATATAAATCTCTTTTCATAAATAAAAAGTATCATAAAACGTGAAAATATTCAAGGATTAAGCCTCTAAAACGTGAAATTATTAAGAAATTAAGCCTCTAAAATGTGAAAATATTCAAGAATTAAGCCTCTAAAACGTGAATAATTAAGGCAAATAGGCAAGGAGGCAGAGAGGTAAAGAAGGCAGAGAGGCAG
>JAOZTV010000284.1 GCA_029939015.1 Candidatus Aminicenantota bacterium | reverse complement strand
TGAAATTGGATTTAGAGTGGCACTAGAGGCTAAATAAAGCTATCTTATTATTTATATTAATTTCCATAAAACATTATGATTGGAAATTATGATATCATTTTTTTCAAGCCTTATTTCTCTTTGTTCAATATTATCCGCCTTATCAAAAAAATCATCTTCAATATCTGCAACCTTATCTTCCAGTTCTTCTTTTAAAGACAAAATATCATCTTTGATTTGGTCAAATTTATTTTCTCTGAGTTTTATTCTATTTTTTGCTGACGAGGTTGACCGCCTCTTTCTTGCAGCAGACGAAAGTCCTCTTCTTGATTTACTACCCATTAAAAAACCAAGAATTGACTCACCGGCAGACACAAATTCTTCTGTTTTTTTAGATTTATACTCCATTTCAAGTTTTTCAATTCTTAATTCTTCCTGAGCTGCCTTATCTTCAAGACGGTCAATTTTCCTCAAATACTTTTCTTTCATAGACTCAATTTCCTTATCAATCATTCTGTCAACAATTTTCCTACATTTTAATTTAAATACTTCTTCTGATTCATCTGCATCAGAGGTTATATTCAATTCCTTATTTACAAAAACTTTTATTGTTAATTGCGAAAAAATGAAATTTTTAAAATCTTTTAAATACTTTTTAAGCAAAGAATAGTTTAATGTTATATCATAAGGCTTAAAATTATTTATTCTTTCAAGTTTAAAATCTTCAAATCTTGTTTCTCTTTCCGTAAAATCGGCCTTTCGCCAATTAATTGAAGCTGTGAATTTTGACGTTACAAAAAACTTTTTTCTTATGTATAGACCTATATTCTTTTCATCAAAAACTATCTCTCCATTGAGATAAAAATTAGGACTATAATATTCTCCATTTTCATTGGAATTATCAAAAATTGATTCAATTGCAATTGGTGTTTGAGGAATATAAGACAATAGATGAAGTTTTGGTTTATTATTTGATTTTTTTTCAATTTTCATTTCCTGTTTTTCAATTAATTTATTACCACCCTTTTTAACCAATACTTTAATCTGATTTTTCGTAAGAGGACCAACAAGATATGACATAGCCCATCTTGTCTGAAAAACCCTCAAACCATCACTATGAATGTTTTTTATTAAGAAACTCCTCTTTTTTAAAGAATTAATCTTATCTTCCAGTTCTTCTTTTCTAAGAACATTACCGTCTTTGTCAGATATACCCTCTAAGCCTTCTAAGACTCTATCTCTGTCACCCTCAGCCTGCAATTTGCCAACAAACCATGTACCCATATTTGTCAGCCCCTTATAATCAACATCTTTGGGATTCTGGGTTGCCAAAACCACTCCAAGCCCAAATGCTCTAGCCTGTTTAAGTAATATCAATAATGGGTTTTTTGATGGAGGATTTAAAGGATATGGAGGTAAATAACCAAATATCTCATCCATATACAGTATATACTTTAAATTACCAGACCCTGATTGTGTCCTCATCCAATAAACAATCTCATTTAATAATAAGGTAACAAAAAACATTCTTTCGTTATCAGGCAGATGTGCAATATAGAATATATTAACTGGTGTTGTTCCTTTCTTCTTAACCTTAAAAAGGTTTTTAGCTGACAAAGGTGCCCCGGATGACCAATACCTAAACCCTGAGGAAGCTATAATATTATTGATTTTAAAAGAAATTTCAGTCCTTTCCTTCTCATCAATTAATTGATCAATATCAAAAACACCTAATTTTTTTATAGGAGGCTTTTGAATGTTTATTATTAATTCTTCAATACTTATACCCTCATTAAGCCTCCAATAATGTTCAATAATATTTGAAATCAAAATATGAGGTTTACTTTTCAGAGGATCATTTTCAATGTCAAGAAGCGAAAGTAAAGCAGACACTGAGTTTCTAATTTTCTCAATCATCCCCTCTTCATCATCTTCAAAACTCATATCAGGTTTTGAAAAGCCATCAAGAATACTTATTTTTTCACCGGCTGATGAACCTGGAGTATATATGTTAATATCTGCTTTATCCTTTACCCTTCTAACTTGTTCTGAATTAATATCCCAACCAGCCAAACCATTTTTCCATTTTTCACTTTCCTGCTTAGCATATTCTGTCTTTGTCATTCCTTTCTTTTGAGCATCTGTTAAAGAAACCCATTTTTCAAAACTTGAAGGAGTAAAGTCAGGAAAAATTAACTCAAGGTTTGTAAGGTCTCCCTTAGGGTCAATTAATATAAGAGGGATTTCTTCATCAATAGCTTCTTCAATCAAATCAAGACATAATCCGGTTTTTCCACTACCAGTCATCCCAAAGACCATAGCATGGGTAGTAAGATCATCTGCCTTATATAGAAATTTTTCTTCCTTATAGCCAACGCCATTCTTATTTTCTTCTTTACCCAAATAAAACTTACCATCATTCATGATTACTCCTTAAATATTCAATAACTAAATGTAACATAATAAGAAAAATAATTCAAAAAGAATTTCTATTTGTATCTTTGAAGATACGCCTGTACATAAGAGCAACTCGGGATGATTTTTTTGTTTTCGGATAAGGCAAATTTTACTGCCTCATTTACAATTTTCTGAGCAATTTTTTGTCCTCTTAATTCATTTGGTACATAAGTATGATAATAATCAAGTGTATTATCGTCAATTTCTCTATACATCATGTGTGCTTCAAAACCATCAATAATACAAAAAAACTTTTTTTCATCTTTATTATGTAATATATCTATTTTCATCAATAACCCCCTAAAAAATCATTTTAACCAAACATAAGAGATTGTATAATATTACTTAATTTTTTAAACAGAAAATTTTTATGTTTTCAACAAAGCCCTAATCAGAAAAAATTTTTAAATTCAGAAATAGTTAATGTTTTCATAATAGGAAACTCAATATTATTTAAGATATCAAAATGTTTATCGTTAGTTATTATGTAATCTGCATTTGAAGCAATTGCACAATCAACAAATTTATTATCATCATTATCATTAAGGATTAAATTCCAATTAAAATATGCTTCATGCTTTTCAATGTTTTCCAACAACAGCAGAGTTCTTATGATATTATCAGAAATTTCATTTGAAAAATATCTTGTTATAACTTCTTCATATTCATTAATTATCTCATTTGAAATTATAATATCATATTCAGCATTTAATAGTTTTTCAAGAACCCAATGATACTTAGAGTTACTTGAAATTGAAACTAATAAAATATTTGTATCAAGTATAACTCTGAGCTTTTTCTTCATTTAATATTTTATCCATATTTGAATTTGAAAGATTATTCGCATCCCATATAGCATCTGCTCCGATTATTGCTTTTTTTGCAAAATATTTTGCAAGATGTTGCTTTAACTCAATTAAATCATCAGATTGTAGATTGGTTGAATATAGTTTTAATAATTCTAACTGAACATTACTTAAAGTTTTTTTATTCATAAAAACCACCTTCAAACAGAAAAACCTTCCATTTGTTTTTAAATTGCTTAGATATATAGTTATAATGTTTTACAAGAATTTTGTCAACTTTTTAAAATTAATAATCAAAAATGAATAAGTAAAACAATTAATATTTCATCAAAGATTCAAAAAATTCTTTTTTTGATACATCATATGTGCTTCAATATCATCAATAATACAATAAAATTTTTTCTCATCTTTATCGTGTAATATATCTATTTTCATGAATAACCTCCCAAAAAACATTTCCATCAAACATAAGAGATTGTATAATATTACTTAATTTTTTAAAAGGATTTTAGGAATGACAAAAAAAATGAAAAAAACATTTGACTTGTATAATGTTCTTTATGGGTTTTAAGTATTTAATATGGTTTATATATTAAATGTAATACCCGGACGTTTTTTTTACAAAGCAAAAACAAAATATTTACAAAGAATTCTGTTTTTGTTATTCTGATAAAGATAGGAGGTTCATGACTTGGTACTTAATTCTTTATCTCTATGATACAACGTATTTTTGATACCGTGTGCCAGTTTCTCCGCTTTTGTCAGGCAGAAATCGAGTAATAATATGGTGCAAGACACCGCATATACAAGACTGTTTATGCC
>JAOZTV010000283.1 GCA_029939015.1 Candidatus Aminicenantota bacterium | reverse complement strand
GGAAGAAATTATATAAAGCTCTTGGCGATAAGATTCAATTAGTTGGCGATGATCTATTCGTTACTAATGTTGAATATCTACAAAGAGGTATTGATGAAAAAGTAGCAAACGCTATCTTAATCAAAGTTAATCAAATCGGTACTCTTACTGAAACTTTTGATGCTGTAGCTCTTGCTCAACGCAATGGTTTAGCGACTATTATTTCTCACCGCTCTGGTGAAACTGAAGATACAACTATTGCCGATATCGCTGTTGCATTGAATTGTGGTCAAATCAAAACTGGTTCTATGAGTCGCTCTGATAGAGTTGCTAAGTATAACCAACTTCTTCGTATCGAAGAAATTATTGATATCGATTCTATGTATGCTGGACCTATGTTTATCAAAAATGCTTAGTCGCTTTTGAATTAGACAGAGGATTTGTAAATCTTTTTGGAACAAGAGGCTTTTTAGTCTCTTGTTTTTTTTATATAGTAGCGTGCATTTGTGATTATTTTTTTGTAAGTTTGTAATGTAAATTTAATACAAAATGGAAAAAGAACATGGCAATTAACCCATAAAATTCACAAAGAAAACAATAAAAGGTGTCTATTCCGTTTATTATAAAGTGTTTAATTAAATAATAAGAGAAGGAGGAGACACCCAATTATGAGTTGCAAAAATACACTTTTTTATTCGAATAACAAAGAATTTATTTTTGATTTTACTGGAAGCGAACTAAGTTCTGATGGCGGATTATTTTTATTGGAAAAGTTGGAAAAGCACAATGGCCTTATCAAATCTTTTGCTTCGGTATTAACCGACAAACGTCAGCAAGGAAAGCTGCGATATTCTTTCTATAATTTGCTAAAACAACGTGTTTTTGCTTTGGTTATGGGATATGAAGATTGCAATGATGTTGCTCGATTAGATGGCGATGTTGCCTTTGAACAAACCTGCGGTAAACTATCCTCTCAACCTACTTTATCTCGCTTTGAAAACAGAATTGATATTCGTGATATTTTCAACTTATGCTCCAGATTTATTGACCGATATGTTAAAAGTCTTTCTTTTTCACGTAAAAGAATCATTATTGATGTTGATGCTACTAATGATCCAACACATGGAAAGCAACAGCTGAGTTTGTACAACGGATATTATGGTCATACCTCATATACCGAACTTTTGTTCCATGATGGTGAGACCGGACAACTGATATTACCAGTACTACGCCCCGGAAATGCACACTCGAATAAGTGGTTTGTGTATTGTTTAGACCAAATTGTCAAACGCATCAAAAACAAATACCCTCATATTGAAATAATACTACGTGGCGATACTGGATATGCTGGTGCGAAATTCTTTTCGTATGCTAAAAAACACGGAATTAAATTTTGTACTGGATTAGCTAGGAATCAACGCTTGGCACGTATTACAGAAACATCTGAAAAGTTTGTTGAAAATCAATATATCAATAATGGTGAGAAGCACAAACTTTTCTTAGGGCCATTTGAATATAAAGCAGACTCATGGGAAGAATCGCTACCATGCTATGCAAAGATAGAATCTACGGGACGTAATCTTTTAGTTAGATGCTATGTTTCAAACTTAGAGGACTTTGATGCACAAGAGTTATATCAAGGTTTTTATTGCAAACGTGGCGATACTAGTGAGAACAGAATTAAAGAATTAAAAAACATGTGTTTTTCCGACCGCTTATCCTGTCATAGATTCATTCCTAATTTCTTCAGATTAATAATGAGTGGTCTATGTTATGAAATATTAAGAACTATCAGAGAAATGATAAAAGCAGGTGGTTTTGATAAACAAGCTAAATGGCAGGCACATAATATAAGAGTACTATTGCTAAAAATAGGTGTGCAGGTGAAAAAAACTAAAAAGAGAATCTATATACATTTTGCCGAGCATTATCTAAATCAAGACATCTTCCGAAGTCTTATTGCTCAGTGCTAAAGAAACAAAGAAAACACTTTAAAAGCTACCCGAAAAGTTGCTTTACAGGATTGCTGTATCCAATATAGAACAAAAGAACAAATCTAAATTAACTTACCCCAAAATATCATAGAAAATAGAGTTTCTTCTCTTAAATATTACACCCTAAATGTTGTTGATACAAAACAAGGGAAATTTAAACTGAAAAACAGCACCTTGACTTACTGTGAATTGCTTCATGAATTATGCGGGTTAAGCGATTTACTCGACAAATAGCTTGAAAAAGCCCGTGGTCTTGCATTCTTTTATCTATACCCATAAAATTCACAAAGAAAACAATAAAAGGTGTCTATTCCGTTTATTATAAAGTGTTTAATTAAATAATAAGAGAAGGAGGAGACACCCAATTATGAGTTGCAAAAATACACTTTTTTATTCGAATAACAAAGAATTTATTTTTGATTTTACTGGAAGCGAACTAAGTTCTGATGGCGGATTATTTTTATTGGAAAAGTTGGAAAAGCACAATGGCCTTATCAAATCTTTTGCTTCGGTATTAACCGACAAACGTCAGCAAGGAAAGCTGCGATATTCTTTCTATAATTTGCTAAAACAACGTGTTTTTGCTTTGGTTATGGGATATGAAGATTGCAATGATGTTGCTCGATTAGATGGCGATGTTGCCTTTGAACAAACCTGCGGTAAACTATCCTCTCAACCTACTTTATCTCGCTTTGAAAACAGAATTGATATTCGTGATATTTTCAACTTATGCTCCAGATTTATTGACCGATATGTTAAAAGTCTTTCTTTTTCACGTAAAAGAATCATTATTGATGTTGATGCTACTAATGATCCAACACATGGAAAGCAACAGCTGAGTTTGTACAACGGATATTATGGTCATACCTCATATACCGAACTTTTGTTCCATGATGGTGAGACCGGACAACTGATATTACCAGTACTACGCCCCGGAAATGCACACTCGAATAAGTGGTTTGTGTATTGTTTAGACCAAATTGTCAAACGCATCAAAAACAAATACCCTCATATTGAAATAATACTACGTGGCGATACTGGATATGCTGGTGCGAAATTCTTTTCGTATGCTAAAAAACACGGAATTAAATTTTGTACTGGATTAGCTAGGAATCAACGCTTGGCACGTATTACAGAAACATCTGAAAAGTTTGTTGAAAATCAATATATCAATAATGGTGAGAAGCACAAACTTTTCTTAGGGCCATTTGAATATAAAGCAGACTCATGGGAAGAATCGCTACCATGCTATGCAAAGATAGAATCTACGGGACGTAATCTTTTAGTTAGATGCTATGTTTCAAACTTAGAGGACTTTGATGCACAAGAGTTATATCAAGGTTTTTATTGCAAACGTGGCGATACTAGTGAGAACAGAATTAAAGAATTAAAAAACATGTGTTTTTCCGACCGCTTATCCTGTCATAGATTCATTCCTAATTTCTTCAGATTAATAATGAGTGGTCTATGTTATGAAATATTAAGAACTATCAGAGAAATGATAAAAGCAGGTGGTTTTGATAAACAAGCTAAATGGCAGGCACATAATATAAGAGTACTATTGCTAAAAATAGGTGTGCAGGTGAAAAAAACTAAAAAGAGAATCTATATACATTTTGCCGAGCATTATCTAAATCAAGACATCTTCCGAAGTCTTATTGCTCAGTGCTAAAGAAACAAAGAAAACACTTTAAAAGCTACCCGAAAAGTTGCTTTACAGGATTGCTGTATCCAATATAGAACAAAAGAACAAATCTAAATTAACTTACCCCAAAATATCATAGAAAATAGAGTTTCTTCTCTTAAATATTACACCCTAAATGTTGTTGATACAAAACAAGGGAAATTTAAACTGAAAAACAGCACCTTGACTTACTGTGAATTGCTTCATGAATTATGCGGGTTTATATCGTAGAGGCACAAAATCTTGTGTCTTATTTGATTGATTAGACGCACGGCCGTGCGTCTCTACATGTACATTAATTATTGATGAGAAATCCAATCATCCCAACCATCAGAATATATATAAACGTGCTCTAAACCGATCACATCTTTTAGGAATTGCACTAATTTATGGCTAGAATCACAGTCGCCACCTTC
>JAOZTV010000282.1 GCA_029939015.1 Candidatus Aminicenantota bacterium | reverse complement strand
TACTGCTTCAAATCCTCATAGTTTTGAAAATTCATTGTATTTGCTTTTATTCCAATATCTCTTGCTGTTCTTTTTACAAGTCCTGCTAGGACTTTACCGGTTCCTATTTCTGCAAAATTTTCCAGTTTTTTGTCTTCAAGAATATTTAGCATAATTGTATGCCATAGAACCGGTCTTGATACCTGTTTTTTTAATGCTTCCCTTGCTTCACTTCCCATTGTCATTTCTTTTGCTTCTACATTATTAATGATTGGAAAACTAAGATCATTAAATTTAGTATTATCAAGGTCAATAGATAATTTTTCTTCAGCTGGTAACATCATTTCTGAATGAAATGGTGCTGAAACAGGAAGAAAAACAACTTTTTTTGATTCAATTTTTTCTGTTGCCTCAGTGACTGCATCTTTTTCTCCTGAAATTACTATCTGTGCCTTGCTATTCCAGTTTGCAAGGTTCACAATTCCATTTATTTCTGAAGCAACCTGTTTAACATTATCAATATCTGCACCAATAATTGCAGCCATTGCACCCTTTCCAACTGGAACTGCCTCCTGCATATATTTACCTCTCTTATGGACAAGTAAGACCGCATCTTCATAAGACAAAGCTCCAGAACATACAAGTGCTGAATATTCACCAAGGCTATGTCCTGCCGCAAGTATTGGTTCCTGTTCAAGTAAATTATAGAGTATATAAGATACAGTCAATAATGCCGGCTGAGTATTATATGTAAGCTTTAAATCTTCTTCAGGTCCTTCAAAACATATCTTTGTAAAGTTAAATCCTAATATATCGTCTGCCATCTTAAAAGTTTTCTTACCAAAATCTGTATTATCATATAGGTCTTTTCCCATTCCAACAACCTGTGACCCCTGTCCGGGAAATAAAAAAACAAAATCTTTCATCGTATCCTCCTTATTAAATCTAAAATGTATTATGAATTAAAATTCTATTAAAATCAAGATAAAATGCACTATGTTTTTTTATATTCCACATAAAATAAATTATTGTTGAAAAAAAAATATTTTTATTATATATTTATCCCAAGGGGGAAATATGGATAAAAGAAATGAAATAAGAGAGGAAATAGGAAAGGTAAGTGTACTTTCAATAAAAGTAGAGAAAAAGTCATCTATATTAATTGATATATCTTTAAGTGGATTACAATTAATTATTCCTTTTGCACCTGAAAAAAATGAAGTCAAAGTTGAATTAGAAATTAAGAAAAAAAAATACAAGTTCAAAGGTTATATTCATTGGGCAAGCAGGTCTCTTATTAAACTTAATTGGTATCAGGTTGGTATATCTATAGTTGACCCTGAGCAAGACCTGATAGATGAAATTGAAAAGACCCTATCAATTTATTGATTTCATTCCTGTTCAGGTTCTCTAACTCTTTTAAATACTATTGATATTCCTGTAATAATAAGAGCAACAGGCCATAGGCTTATGGCATCATACCAATCCCAGTCATCAATTATTTCTAAGTTTGCAAAGAGAAAGGCTAGCCCCATAAGAATCATTATCAAGGCTACAGGATTATTAAAACTTTTTTCTTTTATAAGAATTAGAATGCCAAGAAAAATAATAGACAAAGGCCATAGATTCCAAATTGAAATATCCAAAATATCATAATTTATAAGTACCCATACAAGCCCAACAATTATTAATAATACCCCAGTTAACATTCCCGATGAATAGCTGTTTTTTTTTGCCATTTTTATCTCCTTAATTTAAGTTACAATATTTTATAACGAAAAAAAACAGTTATTTGTTCCATATTAAAATTTTAATTCGACGCCCACTGCAAATGTACTGGCTATTGGATAATCTTCATCATAATAATAGTCATAATAACCAAAATTACTATCATCAGGATCAAAAAGGTGCTTTAACTCAGTTCTCAAAAAAATATTTTTTGTAATAGCCACCTTTAATCCAAATTCCATAAGCATCACTGAAAGCGAATGAGCATAATAAATGTCATTTTCCTGATATCTGATATTTGATACTCCAATGCCAGCAAAAAAAGAAAACTTTCTACTTCTGAATAAATATTCAAAATTAAGTTTATAATTATAAATATTTATCTTCTGTTTATAATGTCTATTTTTGTCATAAGCTGAATAATTTGGATTTGAAAAATCAAATTCAAAATTAAGTTTATACTTATTATGAAAATTAAGTAGTGTAAAACCTGTGCCGTATATCATTGCAGATTTCCATTCAAGCCTGTCATAGTCATAAGGTTCATAAGGATTTATTCCAACAGTACTGCCCTCAATATAAACATATAAGCTCTTAGGTGAAAAAAAACTTACACTCTTTACCTTTGCAAGACCAATGCTCACAAACATTATCATAACCATAAATACTAAAATTGTTTTTCTCATATTCTTGTCCTCCTTAATATATTAACTTATAAAGTTAATATAATCAATCAGGCAATATATCTGCCAATATTTTTTACCCAAAATGCATCATATAAAGGACGTTTTGCATTTTTATTTTTTATTTATTATAATTAATATATTATGAAAAACAATATTCTTACCGGACAACAGCTTGGTCTTTTAGGTGGACCTTTATATACTACCTATAAAGTACTTGGAGCTATCAATCTTGCAAAAGAGATTGATGGAAATGCAGTTTATTGGCTTGAAACAAATGATGCTGATTTTAATGAGATAAATCATATTGATTATATTGATAAATATGGAGAATTGAAAATACTGAAATGGGATATTGATACTAAAGGATACTCCTGTGGATATATCAAGGTTGATGAAAAATTAATTGAGCTATTAAACACTTTTTTTTCAACCATACATCAGACAGAATATACAGAAGATTTAAAAAATGAAGTATTAGAAGCTTATAAATTAGGTAGAAATCTTGGTGATGCCTCAAAATCATTGGCCGAAAAGTTATTTGGTAAATACGGTTTGAGGCTATTTGACCCAAGTGAAAAAGAGTTTAGAACATTTTCAAAAAACATTTTGTTTAAAGAAGCAGAGAGAGGAGAAAATAATAAGCAATGTAATCTATTCTGTCTTGATGAAAAAAAGAGATTAGCAATCTTTAAAAAGGACAATAATTACTGTCTTAGAAATGGAGAAAAAATTGATATTTCAAAATATGAATTATTGCCAAATGTTAAAACAAGAAATCTATGCCAGGATGCTTTTTTTAATACCCATACTTATATTGCAGGTCCTGGAGAAGTAAAATATATTAAAGAATTAGATGAGTATTATAAAACACATGAAATTATTAAGAGTAAGGTCCAACCAAGAATGTCTATTGATTTAATAGAGCCAAGAATAAGGAAATTATTAAAAAAAATAGGCTTGAACTTAATTGATATAGAAAACAAAAATTTTGAGCAAGTATTAAAAGAAGAACTTATTAAATTCTCAGGTTTTGATAAGAAAACAATATCTGAAAAATTAACCATGAGTGTAGATGTTTTAATAAAATCATTTGAAGAGGCAGGAATGGAAACTAAAGAACTGCGAAAACTACTGCATTCAGAAACAAAAAAACTAATTGGAGAAAAAAGAAAAGCAATAAAAATTGACTTTGAAAGTAAACAAAAAAACATTGAAATAATATTTAATAATTTAAAACCTTTTGACAAAAGACAAGAGAGAGTTTTTAATATATTTTATTATATGAACCTATACGGAGGTTTCAATTTCATTGATATTTTATACAATAATTATAATGTGAAAAATCAATACCTGGAACTTTAATTATAAATAATTTCATTTCATTGCAAAAACTCTTTATCTTAGGTAAAATTATTAATGGGAAAAAGAAAAATTAAAGCTGTTATTCTTGCAGCCGGCGAATCAACAAGGATGAAATCTTCAAAATCTAAGGTACTTCATAAAATTCTTGGGAAAGAAATTATTAATTATACAATAGACGCAGTATTGAATGTAGGCATTGAAGAACAGGATATAATTATAGTTGCAGGTAATAATTGGGAAGAACTTGGAGAAGTAGTAAGAAATGGTGTGAATTTTGTCGCCCAGGAACAAAGACTGGGTACAGCTCATGCATTATTGTCT
>JAOZTV010000578.1 GCA_029939015.1 Candidatus Aminicenantota bacterium | reverse complement strand
TTTTAAAAGTATTTCAATAGCTTTTTTTGAAGATTGGCTGTTTTTATATAAAAATATTTCTTTTTCAGATAAAACTGGTTCAGGTCTATTTACCTGTAAATTCATAATTATATTATGATCAAGTAAGCCTTTTATGCTTTTCAATTTGTATGTTTTTCATATGTATTTGAACTTTTGAATATTTATTAGCCATTGTACCTGTCTTATAATTTCTTTCTGATCCTAAGGCTGAGTGCGGTATTGAATAAATAACCAGCATTATAAGTACTGCAGCAATAACCCAGTATTTGCTTTTTTTCTTCATAAAGAACGCAAGTATCCAGAAAATAACTGCAATTAAAGTTTTATTATCAGTAAGATCTGTGCCAAAAGGGATACCAGTCCAGAAATCTCCAAACGCGTAATATTGAACTATTGGTCCAAATACTATCCCACCTAAAAACACAATTGCAAGTGTCCAATTAACAAGATTATAAAAATTGCCGTCTTTTCTGAATGTTTCAATTAGTGTTCTCATTGCAAAAATAAAGCCTAATATCATAAAGATTATATGTGAAAGAAGGTAAAAGAGGGGAACGTCTCCTTTAAATCTTGCAATAACAGCCTTGCCTCCATTTATATCAAATTCTTCTTTTGTATCTCTTATAATTAACTTTACTAAATATTCAACCTTACCTGCTGTATCTTCACCTTTAATTTTTCCGGTCAATACACCTTCTGACCTCTCCATTTTTTTTATATCCCATTCATATTTATTAACCCTATCGTATCTTTTTGAATATAGATAACCGTCAATACCTTCATTTTTTACATTTATTGAGACTTTGAGGGGTCTGTTTGCAATTGAACTTCTTAAAAACTTATAAGAGACTTTTTCATCCTTAATTGTTTCACTACCTTTAACAGGATGTGTAGGCCCTGTCATTCTTTGAAATATCATTATTAGAACTGCAAAAAATATAGCTAATATCCAAAACAAAACACTCTTTTTCCAATTTTTCATTTGTTAAACTCCTACAAAAATATATTTAACCCATATTGTCCGATATTTTCTTTTTTTAGTCAATAAAAGAATCCGCTCAATTTAGGCGCTTAGCAGTACTTTTCATGTTTTTTTTGGCAGGACTTGCGTTTAAGTATGTAGAATCTTGCCTATATAACT
>JAOZTV010000577.1 GCA_029939015.1 Candidatus Aminicenantota bacterium | reverse complement strand
CAGTTGTGTCACCTGGAGTACCTCCGGGACAACAATTAGTTAGAACAAGTTATATCGGAACCTTGACCAAAGACCAATTGGATAAAATCATTGAGGTTATTACTAAAATAGGAAAAGAAATGGAAGTTATATCCGGGTAAATACAATGAAAAATATTAATATAAATCAAAATTTAAAAATAGGCTTAGCACTTGGAAGCGGTTCGTCAAGAGGTTGGGCACATATTGGTGTAATTAATGCACTCGCTGATATTGGTATTTATCCCAATATTATTTGTGGTACTTCTGTTGGGGCATTAATTGGTGCCTCCTATGTATCTAATAGAATTGATAAATTAGAGAAATGGGCTTGTTCCTTTACAAAAATAAAAACAGCAAAATACTTTAAACTAAATAAGTCTATGAATGGACTTGTAAACACTGCAAGATTTCATAAATTTTTAGATGAATATGTAGTAAAAGACGAGGCTTTAATCGAGGACTTTTCAAAGATATATGCATCGGTTTCAACCGAGTTGGAGTCAGGTAAAGAAGTATGGTTGCAAAAAGGAAAAATGATAGAGGCTGTTTGGGCATCAATAGCTCTACCTGGCTTATTTCCATCAATAAAAATTAATGATAAGTGGCATATTGATGGAGCTTTAGTTAATCCTGTACCGGTATCTGTGTGCCGTGCATTAGGAGCCGATATTATTATAGCTGTTGATTTGAATTCTGATATTGTTGGTAAATCAAAAAGAAAGAAAATAAAAAAATCAGTTAAAAACGAAAGTGTTACAGATAAAATTTCTCATTTCGTAAAAGATTCTGCAGGATTAGTATTATCAAATCTAAATATTTCTAATAAAACACCGAGCTCATTTGAAGCCATTTCAAGTTCTGTAAATATTGTTCATAATAGTATTACAAGAATAAGATTGGCATTAGATCCTCCAGATATAATATTATCACCAAAACTTTCACATATAGGTTTATTAGATTTTCATAGAGCAAAAGAGGCAATAAATGAAGGTAAAAGATGTGTCAAAAGAATGTTACCTGAAATCAATTATATATTTGAAAAGGAGGAATAAATGTTTGAAAAAAACTGTATTTTAGAGTTGAATAAAATTATAGATAAAATTCTACGCCAGTATAAATCCTTGTCTCCTTTTCAGATGTTACA
>JAOZTV010000576.1 GCA_029939015.1 Candidatus Aminicenantota bacterium | reverse complement strand
GCAACGAGTTCTTCGGTTGTAAATATTTTTTCTATATCCAGTACTATTACAAATTCTTCGTTTAACTTGCCCATCCCTTTGATGAACTCAGTGTCAAGTTTTGTCCCTATCTTTGGTGCAGGTTCAATGTTTTCTGGCTCAAGGGTAATAACCTCCTTTACTGAATCTGCAAGAGCTCCGATAAAGGTCTGCTCACCATCAACTGATATATCAATAATGATAATACAGGTGTCAACTGTCTTTTCAGTCTCTTCCATACCAAACTTTAATCTCATATCAATTACTGGGACAACACCACCTCTCAGGTTAATTACTCCTTTCATAAAGTCAGGTGTTTTAGGTACGATAGTTATTTTTTTATAATCCATAACCTCACGAACCTTGGATATTTCTATTCCATATATTTCATTACTCAGCATAAATGTAAATAACTGACCATCATCTAATAATTTGTTATCTGTCATTTTTTGTCTCCTTTTTTTTTTAAGGCAAGTAGGCAAGTAGGCAAAGAGGCAGAGAGAGAGAAAAAAAAACAATATTAGAGCTTTTTGTAATTAATAAGATATCTAATAATAGATCTTCTCTTGCCTTACTCCTTGCCTCTCTGCCTCTCTGCCTACTTGCCTATGTTTTACCTAAAACCTCTCGAAATCTGAGTCTTCGTTATCGGCTCCACCCATATCAAGCTTCATCCCGTTACCTGCTTTAGGTGCAATTGGTTTTGCCTGAGTAGGTGCCTGTCTTGTTACATGTCTTGTTTGTACGGGTTGTTGCTTTACTGCCTGTGTCTGATGTCCGACTTTATCATCAATTTTAAAGAAGGATATAGATGACTGTAATTGTTGTGCCTGTGATGATAGTTCTTCAGCTGTTGATGCCATTTCTTCTGATGCCCCGGCATTAGACTGAACAACCTTATCAAGTTCATTTATTGCCTTAACAATTTGACCTGCTCCTTGATTCTGTTCTGTA
Source organism: Candidatus Aminicenantota bacterium (assembly GCA_029939015.1). Classification (GTDB taxonomy): domain Bacteria; phylum Acidobacteriota; class Aminicenantia; order UBA2199; family UBA2199; genus JAOZTV01. The sequence goes on along the minus strand of JAOZTV010000576.1, from coordinate 193 downwards.
CTTGATGCTGTTATTTCTGAAATTAAATCTGCTGTTTTTCCAATATCAGGTACAAGAGTGTCTAGCATCTCTACTGCCTTTTCTGCAACGCCGAGGCTGTTTTTTGCTAATTCTGTAATTTCTTCTGCTGCATTTTGACTTCGTTCTGCAAGTTTTCTTACTTCTGATGCAACAACTGCAAATCCCTTGCCAT
>JAOZTV010000281.1 GCA_029939015.1 Candidatus Aminicenantota bacterium | reverse complement strand
CATGTTAGTTTGTTGAGAGATGATGAAGAATATGAAGGCATATCTGGTGTAACTCTAACCTTTACAAATTTAGGATTAAATGGGATAGTATCTATTATTAATAAAGATTCAGGTAGCTATGAACTTATGGTTCCTAAAGGTTGGACAGGCACAATAATACCTAGTAGAGATGGATATACTTTTAATCCTTCTGCAATAGCAATTTCAACTCCTGTTTTTGAAAACATTGATTTTGTTGATTTCAAAGGTGAAGCAAATTAAGTTTTATATTAATGGATATTAAAAAAGAAAAAGAACAATTACAATTATTAGAGTCTCTTATTTTAAGAGGTAAAGAATATGAGGCTCTAAATATTATAGAAAAACTTGATAAGGATTTATCAGATTCTTTTCAGATAAAATTTACTAAGGCTAAAGTTTTAATTAAATTAAAGAAAAACGTTAGTGCAGAAGAAATTCTAAAATCACTTGAAAAATCACATTATAATAACTTGAATTTACTTTGGGTAATGAGTGATTTTTTTAGTGATATACAAAAAAAAGAAAAGAGTCTAGAATATTTAAACAAAATTTGTTTTATCGATCCATTTAGTGTTGATATAAAAGAAAAGATTAAAAATTTGGAAGTACAGATAGAGAGAAAAAAATTACCAACAGCAGATACTTTACCCGAAGTACAAATTGAAAAAGAATTAGATTTAAGCATAAAAGCATCAGAAAATATCTCAAATAATATGAATGATAATGATATTGAAGAAGATTTTATTACTATGAGTGCTGCAAGAGTTTATGTTAATCAGGGATTATTTAAAGATGCATTGATAATTTTAGAAAAGATATATCAAAGAGATAAAAGCAATGATATTTTAATTAAAATTGAAAGAGTAAAGAGTAAAATTAAAGCTATAAAAAAGGTTGAAATATTAACTCTTTTTATGGATCGTATTAAAATGAAAGGAGTTAATTTTGTTTAAAGATGTTTTTAATAAAATTATTCAACATGTAGAGGGTATTCATTCAGTCGGTATATGGGGTATTGATGGACTTGAATTAGATAATTTTATAAAATCAAATGACAATGAGATTAACTTCGAATTATTTGGTGCAGAAGTAACTGATATAGTTAAAAAAATTTATTCCCCTAAAGAAAAATCCAATAGTTTTTTGTTAAAACTAAAATATAAAAATAATACATTAGTATTATATCCAATTAATGAAGAGTTTTTCTATATGATTTTTACAAATAATAATGTAATAATTAACAAACTTGAATTTTATTTAGATTTGTTTAATAATGATATTGTAAAAAGAATTAGTTGACTTTTTATCAAAAAATTAATTAAAAAAAGGAGACAAAATGGGTAGAAGTATAGATATTTCCAGACTTAAAAAATTCAGGGTAGAACCTAAATTACCAGAAAAGATACAAGATTTGAAATTTATAGCATATAATCTTTGGATAGCATGGAATCAGGAAGCAAGAAGACTTTTTGTTAGAATGGATCATAAATTATGGGAAAAAACATACCATAATCCTGTTAAAATGCTTGGTGATATCAGTCAGGAAAGATTAGAGGAATTAGCGGAAGATGAAGGTTTTTGTTTTGCTGTTAAAAGAGTAAGAACAAAATTGGATAATTATTTAAATCAGTTGAAAAAGGGTAAAGAAAATAAAATTGGATATTTCTCATTTGAGTATGGGATTGCAGAATCTTTGCCTCTATATTCAGGCGGATTAGGTGTCTTATCTGGTGAACATATTAAATCATCAAGTGACCTGAATATTGAGCTATATGGAGTTGGCTTATTATATCAAAAGGGATATTTTCAACAATATTTAAATCAGGATGGCTGGCAGCAGGATTTTTATAAAATCAATGATTTCTTTAATATGCAGTTAAAAGAACTAAAGGATAAAAATGGAAATGGTATTGAAGTTGTAGTTAAACTAAATAAAAAAGACCTGTTTTTGAAAGTATGGGAGATTTCTGTTGGAAGAGTTAAAATATATCTCTTAGATTCAAATATTGAAAAAAACATAAAAAGTGACAGAGAATTAACAGGTCAATTATATAGTGGAGATAGAGAGTTCAGGTTAAAGCAGGAAATTATTCTTGGTATTGGTGGAATGCGTATTTTTGAAAAGATTGGTATAAGTCTTGACGTTGTACATATGAACGAAGGACATTCGGCATTTGCTACAATTGAAAGAATAAATCAATTAATGAAGAAAAGTAAACTCTCTTATCATGAAGCTTTGGAGATTTCCAAAAAGAGTTCAATTTTCACTACTCATACGCCTGTACCTGCTGGTAATGATGAATTTAATGTTGATATTATAAAGAAGTATTTTCTAAATTATGTTGAACAATTAAATATAAGTATTGAAGAATTTTTGAAAATTGGACAAATAAATGAAAACAACCCTTATGAAGCTTTTTCTATGACAGTTGCAGCTATAAAAAATGTTTCTTTCATTAATGGGGTATCAAAACTACATGCTGAAGTTGCAAAAAAAATGTGGGTTGATATTTGGAATGATATACCAATTGAACACGTGCCAATAAAAGCGATTACCAATGGTATTCATACAAAAACATGGATATCTAATGAAATTGAAGCATTATTCGAAAGATATCTTGGAGATAAATGGGATGATAAACAGGATGATGTTAAATTATGGGAAAAGGTTAAAGATATTCCTCATCCGGAAATATGGAGTGCTCATGAAATTGGACGAAGAAGACTTATTAGATTTATTAGAAAAAGAGTCAAAAAACAATTAATCAATAAAGGTGCTAGTAAATCACATATTAAAGAATCAAGCGAGGTATTAAACCCTGAAGCCTTAACAATTGGTTTTGCCAGAAGATTTGCAACATATAAAAGAGGTGATCTTTTACTAAGAGATAGCGATAGATTATTAAAAATATTAAATAATGAGGATAAACCAGTACAAATTGTAATTGCTGGTAAATCACATCCACAGGATAATAATGGAAAAGAAATTATTAGAAAGATAGTTCATTTTATTAAAACACATAATCTAGAGAAAAAAATTATATTTATTGAAGATTATGATATGAATGTTGCAAGATATATGGTACAGGGTGTCGATATATGGCTTAATAATCCATTAAGACCTCAGGAAGCCTGTGGTACTTCTGGAATGAAGGCGTCTGTTAATGGAGTTTTGAATTTAAGTGTCCTCGATGGTTGGTGGGACGAAGCTTATGATCATACAAATGGCTGGGCAATTGGCAATGGTGAAGAGTATGAAAATAGAGACTATCAGGATCATATTGAAAGTGAAGCTATTTACTCTATTCTTGAGAACGATATAGTACCTTTATTTTATAATAGAGGTGACGATAATTTACCTAGAGACTGGATAAGTATGATGGCAAAAACATTTGTTTCTATCGTAGCTGTATTTAATACCCAAAGAATGATTAAGGACTATAACGAAGACTTTTATATACCTGCTGGTGAAAATTACAGATATTTATCAAGTGAGAACCATAAAAATATTAAAGAATTTGTTAAATGGAAAGATAATATTAAAAAAAACTTTAATAAAATAAATATAAATGAAATAAAATTTGATGAGACACCTGTTTATAAAATATCTGATGATATTAATGTAAGTGTAGAGCTTAATTTAGGCGAAATAGATCCTAAAGATATTAATATTTCTGTTTTTATAGGTAGAATTGTTGGCGATAATGATTTGATTGAACCAGAAACAAAGCCCCTAGTTAAATATGAGCAAATTGATAAATCAAATTATAAGTTTACAGGTGATATTTCATGCATTAAAACAGGAAATTTTGGATTTAAAATAAGAATTACTCCAGAGCATAAACTTATGTCAAATCCTTATGAATTAAATCTTGTTAAATGGAGTTAGTTGTAAAGTAAGGGATAAGGGAAAAGGGATAAGGGGTAAGTTAAGACCATTTTAATTGAAGATATCTTGTTGTTTTACTAGTACTGCTGGGTTTAAGTTTATTTCAAACTAAGCGTGAGGTGCATTTCTCTGTAGCGTGCCCCGCAGGGAGTGAGGAATGCCCGAACGACTGAGGACTTGGAGTAAAAAATTGAGCACAATTTTTTGCGTTAGCGAAAGAGA
>JAOZTV010000041.1 GCA_029939015.1 Candidatus Aminicenantota bacterium | reverse complement strand
AAATTATTTTTAAGCAATATATATGATAATTGCCTTGCAATTGATAAATACGATCTTCTTATTCCTAATGCTTTATTTATAACCGGAGGATTGAAAAACACAAGATATTTTTCTCCCCTTGGAGCCCCACTCTTATCTATTAACTCAACTTCTTCAGAAACTATCATCTCTGCCAGTTCCTTAGGATTTGAAATAGTAGCTGAGGACATAATAAACTTTGGTTTAGAACCATAAAATTCACAAATTCGTTTTAATCTCCTCATCACATTTGCCATGTGTGAACCGAAAACGCCTGTATAGGAATGTAGCTCATCAATAATAATATACTCTAAATTTTCAAATAAATTTATCCATTTAGTATGATGGGGCAGTATTCCCGAATGAAGCATATAGGGGTTTGATATGACGATTTGAGCCTGTTTTCTAATTGCCTTTCTTGTACTTTGTGGAGTATCCCCATCATAAGTAAACAGACCTATCTTATCTCCAAGTAATTTATTTAATTCAAGCAATTCAGAAAGTTGATCCTGAGCCAAAGCCTTTGTAGGAAACAGGTATAGAGATTTAGCAGACGGATTTTTACTTAAGGCATTAAGTGTAACACTATTATATACTAGGGTTTTACCTGATGCAGTAGGCGTTGCAACAACTACATTTTTACTATCTAATATTTTATCAATAGCTTCTGCCTGATGAGAATAAATTCTTGAAATACCCTTATCCTTATATACTGAAACAACTTTTTCTGAAAGTCCAATTGGAAATTCGGAAAATCTACCATCAAATTGAGGTAATTTTTTTACACTTATATTACTAAATGTATCTCTACTAACATTAATTATCTCTTCTAATGCCCTGTCAACAAGTTTATCTTTATCAGATATCAATTAAACACTATCCCTGTTTATAGGCATTGTCATACATCTACAACCACCACCACCTCTTGCTAATTCAGAACCATTGATAGTTATGACTGCTCTTTCATAAGAATTAATATCTTTTTTCCCTTCGATAATTTCTTTAGCCTTAATTATTTCATATCCTTCTTTGTTTAAGGCATCTATTGTGTTTTGGTTTCGTCCATATCCTAAAACTTTGCCGGGAGCAATTGCGAAAAAATTTGCACCGCTATGCCATTGTTCTCTCTCCTGAATCCATTGGTCTGTATTTCCACCACATAGGACTGGTTTTAAATCCATTCCCAATTTTTTTAATACTAAAAGAAGATCTTTTTCTTCTCTTATAAAATTAACAATTCCATTTTCTATTGAAATATGTACAGTTGCAAATCTATTGGTTTTCAGTATTAAAGGTTCATAAACCATACATGTATCCCTGTCCAATATGGTAAAAACCATATCAAGATGAATAAATGATTCAGGCTTTTCCGGAATTTCCTGAATGATAATATTCATATTCTTTTTTTCTCTTTTATATTTATCAATTAAAAAATCAACGCCTTGGGCAGATGTTCTTGCTCCAATGCCAATTAATAATATGTCTTCACGGGCAATTAAAACATCACCGCCTTCTATTGTTATCTTACTATCCTCACAACAATTATTTAAGGGATTGACAGTTACAGCATTAAAGGCCGGATGAAAATCAAAAATTGTTTCCATTATCAATGCCTCTCTACGTCTTACCTTATTTGCCATTCGACCTATCAAAACTTCCTGATTTATAGACATAGATGCATCACGCGTAAAGAAAAAATTATGCAATGGGGGTAAGGAGTACCTATCTGAACTTAAAAACTTCGATAGATTGTCTTTTTCCATAAATATACCTGTTATTAATTCAGATGCTAAGTCTTTGTATTCCAATGAGATTAGTTTTTCTTTAATCTTGTATTGGCTCTCATTATCACATAATTTATTTATAAAAGTGTTTTTTACTTTTTCATTTTTCAATACATCTTTTAATAAATCAGTTAGTTGAAATGTTTTTGTGATTTTTGATAAAACTCCATCTAATTGGTCATATTCTTTTTTTGCAACAGCAAGGTTTAGTATATCACTATAAAGAGCCTTCTCTGCATTTTCCGGTGTCATATTCTCAACTTCTTTTCCTGGAGAATGTAGTATAACAGCATTTAGTTTGCCGATTTCACTTGTAACATTTATATTGTATTTCATAAATTGATTATACATAATTTGAATAGATACTGCAATGATTTTTTAAGCTAAAATTTTCATCAAATTTATAGCGAAATGTCCAATATGTTCGTTTTAACAAGCAAAGCGATTGAAATGCTTTTTAATAAACCTATATTTCGGTTGTTTTATTAATTTTATCAAATACTATTTTTATTTTTTCTACAATATCGTTAGGCTTGAATGGTTTTGTCATATAAAAAAGGGCTCCTAATTCTAAGCCCATTTCTATAGTTTCTTCTTTTTTTTCAGCACTAAGTATTAGCAATGGAGTTTTAATGTTTTTTTCTTTCATATTTATTAAAACTTCTTTGCCTGACATCACAGGCATTTGCATATCTAATATAATCAGGTCAAAGCTCTCTTTTTCCATGAGAGCTAAACCAATTTTACCGTTATTTGCCAATTCTACAAGATAATTGTTTTTTTTTAAATAAAAATCTAATATTTTTCTTAAGGTTGGTGAATCATCAATAACAAGTATTTTCTTTTTCACCCTAATTCACTATTAGTCTACTTCACCTTGTTTAATTATTTCAGTAAATTTATTCTTTTCAAGTTCGCTATAATACTGATATCCAGTACCTGAAGGTATTAGTCTTCCCATTGTAACATTTTCTTTAATACCAACTAGAGTATCTTCTTTACCAGCTATTGCAGCATTAGTTAAGACTCTTGTTGTTTCCTGGAATGCAGCTGCAGAAATAAAACTATCATAAGCCAGAGCAGCTCTTGAAATTGGCAATAATGCAGGTTTTGCTCTTGCCGGTATTCCACCTTCGTCTCTAACCTTATTATTTTCTTCTTCAAATCTCCATTTTTCAATTACTTCATCAGGAATAAAACTAGTATCACCCGAAGATTCAATTCGTCTCCATTTAATCATCTGTCTTATTATTATTTCAATATGTTTATCGTTTATTTCAACACCCTGTAGTCTATAAACTTCCTGTACCTCTTTTAAAAGATATGCCGCAAGTTTTTTCTCACCAAGAACATTTAAAATATCAGCAGGGTTCAAAGGTCCATCAGTTAATGGTGTTCCTGCCTGTATCCTGTCTCCATCACCAACAATGATATGGGCACCTCTTGGGATATTATGCTCATCGGGTTTTACAAGTTCATCAACAGGTCTTATCAAAAGTTTTTGTGAACCTTTTTGTAATTTACCAAATTCAACAATACCATCAATCTGTGCCATCTTAGCAGGGATTTTTGGTTTTCTTGCTTCAAAAAGTTCAGTAACTCTTGGCAAACCACCGGTAATATCCTTTGTCTTTGCAAATTCAGATGGTATCTTGGCAAGAACATCACCAGCCTTAACTTCATCACCGTCTCTAATTTCAGAAAGATGAGCATTAACAGGTAATAAATATTTCTTTTTCTTCTTATTGGTCTTTTTATCTCTAATCAAAATATGAGGCTGTATCTCATCCCTCAATTTTTCATCTTTAACATCAATAATTATTCTTGTGATTTTCTTAGTCTGTTCATCTCTATCTTCAATAAATGATATAGATTCCTGTAAATCTCTAATTTCAATAATACCACTTTCACTTGCAAGTATTGAGTTTGCAAAGGAATCCCATTGAACTAATAAATCGCCTTTTTTAACAAGTGCTCCATCTTTTACCATTAAATTTGAACCATAGGCAACAGGATATAGTGCTCTTTCACGTCCATTCATATCTGATACCTGAATTACTCCAGTTCTATTCATTGTAATTAATTCGCCATTTCTATCTTTAATAAAATCTAAACCTGTATAAGACACCTTACCTTCGTATGAAGTATATAATTTAGTCTGACTTTCAGCACCTGAGGCAACTCCACCAATATGGAAAGTTCTCATTGTAAGCTGTGTACCAGGTTCACCAATAGATTGAGCAGCAATAACACCAACAGCTTCTCCAAGGTCAATAAGTTTACCAGTTGACAAATTTCTACCATAACATTTTTGACAAACACCGGCTCTTGTCTCACAAGTTAAAGCAGACCTAATCTTAACTTTTAATATACCTGCATCAACTATTTCCTTTGCCTTATATTCATCAATAATATTACCCTCTTCAAAAATAATATGATCAGGTGAGTTAGGATCAACAATATCCTCATTTGCCGTTCTACCAACTAATCTGTCAATAAGAGGTTCAATCTCTTTCCCATTTTCAACAATTGCCTCAACAATAAGACCATTAATAGTACCGCAATCATTTTGTTTTACAATTACTTCAACTGCAGCATCAACAAGTTTCCTGGTTAAATAACCAGCATCAGCTGTTTTAAGTGCTGTATCAGCCAAACCTTTTCTTGCACCATGAGTAGAGATAAAATACTGTAAAACAGACAGACCTTCTTTAAAATTCGCAGTAATTGGTGTTTCAAGAATCTCACCTGATGGTTTTGCCATCAAGCCCCTCATTCCAGCAAGTTGTTTTAACTGATCCTGACTGCCTCTCGCACCAGAATCTGACATAACAAAGAGTGGGTTAATAGTGTCACCCTCATAACTCATTTTTTCCATTTTTTCAAACATCTTCTTCTGAACATCTCTTGTAGCCTTAGACCACATTTCAATAATTTTATTATATCTTTCACTCTTCTGAAGATTACCTGCACTATAATCTGCTTCAACTTCTTCAAGTTTCTTTTCTGTTTCACGTAAAATATCAACTTTTTCTTCCGGGACAACAAGGTCAGAAATACCTATTGTAAATCCAGCTAATGTTGCATATTCAAAACCAGCCTCTTTTAATTTATCAAGCGTTTCAACTGTTGGTCCAAATCCCAAATTAAGATAAATAAAATAAACAAGATTTTGAATACCTTTCTTCTTTATTATACCGTTTACATAAGGAATACTGTCAGGTGTTAATTCATTAAAAATAACTCTACCGGCAGTTGTAACAAGGAGTCTGTTATCACTGTCTTTTACATCAGTAATAGGACAGTTTAAAACATCCTGATTATCCAGTTCATAAGCATCAAGATTAATCAATTTACCAACATATCTAACATTTATTTTTGCATTAATATCAATCATACCATCTTCTAAAGCAAGCAAAACATCTTTAAAAGAACTAAAGAAACGGTTTTCACCCTTTAAATTTTTTTTAGTAAATGTAAGATAATAAAAGCCTAAAATCATATCCTGCGTAGGAACAGCAAGAGGTCTTCCATTTGATGGTGAGAGAATATTATTCGTTGAAAGCATTAGAATTCTTGATTCAGCCTGAGCTTCAAGAGAGAGCGGAATATGTACTGCCATCTGGTCACCGTCAAAATCAGCATTAAAGGCTGGGCAAACCATCGGATGCAGAGTTATTGCATTTCCTTCAACAAGCATAGGCTCAAAACTTTGAATTCCCAATCTATGAAGTGTTGGAGCTCTATTTAACATAACTGTGTGTTCTCCAACAACTTCTGCAAGTGCATCCCAAATTTCTTCTCTATTTTCTTCTACCCAGGTTCTAGCTACACGAAGTGTTGTAACCATACCTTTCTTTTCTAATTTATTATAAATAAATGGTTTAAATAATTCCAAAGCCATTTTCTTAGGTAATCCACATTGATTCAATTTTAATTTTGGGTCAACTACAATAACTGATCTTCCAGAGTAATCAACACGTTTTCCAAGTAAATTCTGTCTAAAACGACCCTGCTTACCCTTTAATGAATCTGATAATGATTTTAAAGGTCTTTTCTGACTACTCATATAACTCTTATTTCTTTTCTGATTATCAAATAATGCATCAACTGATTCCTGAAGCATTCTTTTTTCATTCTTTATTATTAAATCAGGTGCTTTAAGATCAAGCAATCTTTTTAACCTATTATTTCTATTTATAACCCTTCTATATAAATCATTAAGATCTGATGAAGCAAACCTTCCACCGTCAAGCCTGACAAGAGGTCTCAGGTCAGGAGGTAAGACAGGAATTGTATCCATAATCATCCATTCAGGTTTATTACTTGAATGATAAAATTCCTCCATCATTTTTAATCTTCTTGAATAACTCTTTTTTCTCTGTATAGATTTTTCAACTTTCAATTTTGATTTTAAATCAGCAACATCTGCTTCAAGATTAATTCTTTTTAAAAGTTCATAAACTGCCTCGGCTCCCATTTCAGCTCTGAATGAATCAACACCAAATCTTTCAATATAGTCATGATATTCTTCTTCTGTTAAATGCTGTTTAAATTTAAGGTCAGGAATGTTTTTTGGATCTATTACTACATAATTTTCAAAATATATAATATTCTCAAGTACTTTTGCAGGAATTTCTAATATAACTCCAATTCTTGTTGGAATTCCTTTAAAAAACCAAATATGAGCAACTTTTGAATTTAGCTTAATATGCCCCATTCTTTCTCTACGTACAGAAGCCAGAGTAACTTCAACACCACATTTTTCACAAACAATACCCTTATATTTCAAACCTTTATATTTTCCACATAGACATCTGAAATCCTGTGTTGGACCAAATATCTTAGCACAAAACAAGCCATCTCTTTCTGGCTTAAAAGTTCTATAGTTTATAGTTTCAGGTTTTGTAACTTCACCAGACGACCATGAAGTAATTATTTCAGGAGATGCTAAACTAATTCTCAGTTTATCATAATCCATAGTATTTAATTCTTTTGACTTATTTTTTCTATACATCTGTACTCCTTATCTTAATTGGACTTAGACCTCATACAAGGGCTTAAAATATTAAATATATCGTTAAGTTTTACTTTCATTATTTAGGTTTTTTCAACTCTAAATCATTTTAATTTTTCTAAATTTTCTACAATTGTACTTACCTCGGTTTTCTTTTCCTTTTTAATAAGTTCAACATTTAATGCAAGACTTTTTAATTCTTTCATCAAAACATTAAATGATTCAGGTAAACCAGGGTTAAATTCCATATTTCCCTTTACAATAGCTGAGTAAATTTCATTCCTTCCTGTTATATTATCAGATTTAATAGTTAAAATCTCCTGTAATAAATAAGCGGCACCATAAGCTTCAAAAGCCCAAACTTCCATTTCTCCAACTCTTTGTCCACCAAATTGTGCTTTACCACCTAGTGGTTGTTGAGTAATTAGAGAATATGGTCCAGTTGACCTTGCATGTATTTTATCATCAACCATGTGTTCAAGTTTGAGAAAATACATATAACCGACAGTTACATTATTACTAAATTTCTTTCCTGTAATACCGTCAAATAGCTCAACCTTACCGTCTTCCGGAAGACCAGCCTTTAACATATACTTTTTAACCATTTCTTCTGCATTTGAATCAAATACAGGTACTTCAAAGTGAACATTCAGTATCTTCCCTGCCCAACCAAGAATTAATTCATATATTTGACCAACATTCATTCTTGATGGTACACCAAGAGGATTAAGGACTACATCTACGGCAGTTCCATCTTCGAGAAAAGGCATATCCTCTTCAGGTAAGATTTTAGCTACAACACCCTTGTTTCCGTGTCGCCCAGCCATCTTATCTCCAACTGATATTTTTCTGTTAATTGCTACAAGAACTTTAATTATTTTAATAACTCCAGGTGCAAATTCATCACCCTTCTTCATATTCTCAATCTTCTCTTCCATTTCTACTGCAAGTGCATCTATATGAAGATTTGTTTTCTCTTCAATGTCTTCAATTATTGCTTTAAGTTTATTGTCAACAGATTTTTTAACTATTGGAAGATTAGCTGCTGTAATTTCTTTTAAGAAATTTTTTGTAAATACATCACCTTTTTTAAGAGAACTACTATCTAATTTTAAAACTTTAGATGTCTTTTCACCATCTAATAAATTTATAACTTTTTCAATCTTATTATCGTTTAAGATTCGTCTTTCGTCAGTTATATTTCTTTTCATTTTTGCAATAGCATTTTCATCAATTTCTACTGCTCTTGCATCTTTTTCAAGACCTCTTCTTGTATATACCTTAACATCTATAACAGTTCCCTGTACACCAGGAGGACAGTATAAAGATGTATCTCTAATTTCAGAAGCCTGTTCACCAAAGATTGCCCTTAGTAATTTTTCCTCAGGTGTTAATTGTGTTTCACCTTTTGGAGATACCTTACCAACAATAATTTCACCAGGTTTTATACTCGCACCTATTCTGACAATACCAGTTTCATCAAGATGTCGGAGAATATGTTCTGAAACGCCTGGTATATCACGAGTTATGTCTTCTTTACCAAGTTTTGTCTCTCTTGCTTCAATAGACTCTTCTACAATATAAACAGAATTATAAACTGATTTTTTAACAAGTTTTTCACTTAATACTATAGCATCCTCATAATTATACCCTCTCCAAGGCATAAAAGCTGCAATAATATTTCTTCCTAATGAGAGTTCTCCCTGATCTGAAGCAGGTCCATCGCATATAATCTGACCAGCCTCAACTCTATCACCAATATTAACTAATGGTTTTTGGTTGATTAATGTGTTTTGATTAGACCTTCTGAATTTTTTTAATTCATATAGATCAGAATTAATCTCAGAGAAATCAGACTTATCATTTTCACTATCAGTTTTAATAATTATTCTCTCTGCATCAGCATTCATAACTATTCCAGATCGTTTACAGATTATATCCATACCACCATCTTTTATAAGCTGATGTTCCATTCCAGTACCTACTATAGGAGCTTCCGGATTAATCAATGGAACTGCCTGCCTTTGCATATTAGATCCCATAAGAGCTCTATTAGCATCATTATGTTCAAGAAATGGTATTAAAGCTGCAGATACAGAAACTAATTGTTTGGGTGAGATATCAATATAATTAACCTGTGAAGGCTCACTTAAAAAAGTATTACTACCTTCTCTCACATTTACTCTATTAGCTGTAAATCTGCCATTTTTATCTAACTTTGCATTAGCCTGTGCTATAACCAATCCTTCTTCTTCCCATGCTGTTAGGAAAAATGCATGGTAATGATATAAGGGTAAACTCTTCTTAGCTTTTTTTAATTTTGCAATTACTTTTAAGAGATCGTCTTCCTTAACAATTTCTTTATAGGTAAGTTCAGAATCGCCTGGATGTTCAATCTCAAAATAATTTATTACTCTGCTATCTTCAACTTTTCTTAGAGGTGTTTCAAGAAAACCATAGTCATTTACTCTTGCATAAGTAGTCAATGAAGAAATCAACCCAATATTTGGACCCTCAGGTGTTTCAATAGGACAGACTCTTCCATAATGGGACGAGTGAACGTCTCTTACTTCAAAACCAGCTCTTTCTCTATTTAAACCACCAGGTCCAAGAGCAGATATTCTTCTCTTATGTGTGGTTGCAGCAAGTGCATTAGTCTGATCTAAAAACTGCGATAATTGTGAAGTACCAAAAAATTCCTTAACTGCTGCAAATACAGGTTTAGCGTTAATAAATTCTCTTGGTAACATTACACTTACATCTTCAGAATTGGTGATTCTTTCTTTAATGATTTTTTCAAGTCTTAAAAGTCCAATTCTAAATGCATTCTCAACCAATTCACCAACGGCTCTTATCCTTCTATTTGCAAGATGATCAATATCATCAATTGTAAGTTTTCTTCCCTTTACAAGAGTACCATATTTTAATCTCATATAATATTTGACAATATCAATCATATCTTCAATAGTTAGAACATGAACACCTTCATTATAGGCTTCTTTTCTTCCAAGTTTAATATTTAATTTAAGTCTTCCAACTGAAGATAAATCGTATCTTCTTGGATCAGCCATCATATTTTCAAAGAATTTTTTAGAACCTTCTAATGTTACAGGCTCACCAGGTCGTAACTTTTTGAAAATTTCAATAAAAGAATCGCCCTGATCCTTTGTAACTCTTTCGTCAGCATCAGCATCACTTTGAACTACTACTTTATCTGAAATTGCTATATCTCTTTTCTTCTTATCTTTTCTAAGAGTATAAGCAATCATAGGGCCAAATTCTTCACCGTCACCTTCAGGAAAAAATACTGTAAATTCAGCATCAATTTTCCTAAGTTTACGTATCTGAATTGCACTAATTATTTCATTTCCTCTTAAAATCTCTTCATAATCATCAGCAGCGTGTAATTCATCAAACATATCAATATCAACTGGAACAAATTCTATTCCCGCCTTAGACATTGTTTCAACATCTTTAATCTTTATCTTTGTATTTGCTGCAAGAATTTCTTTTCCATCCTTATCAACAACTGCTTTAATTACGTTAATATCTTTAAGATTTCTTGAATTTTGAATATAGAATATCCCATTTTCAACTTTTGCATTATAAATCGTATAGAATTCTTTCAGGATGTCTAAATCTTCAAACATCCCCATTGCTTTTAAAAATGTAGTTATATTAACTCTTTTAGTTTTTTTATCAAGCCTTAATTGAAGTAAATTTAACTTTTCTTCAAACTCAATCCACGCACCTCTGGCAGGAATAATCTTTGCAGAATACTCACCCCTCGATTTGCCGGGTAAGAAATAAACACCCGGAGATCTCTGAAGTTGCGAAACGACAGCCCTTTCTGTACCATTAATGATAAATGTTGCCCTATCGCTTATATATGGTATTTCACCAAAATACATTTCCTGTTCTTTGACATCTTTAATAAACTTTTCTCCATCTTTATTTTCATCAAATAAAGATAACCTCAGTTTTACTGTCAGAGGAATTGTATAATCAAATCCCTTATCTAAACATTCTTCTGGTGAATATTTTATCTTCAAACGTACCTTATCTCCACATTTAGGGCATATCTTATTCTTTACACTATCTTTAGTAATACATTCAGGACAAACTGAATCCTTTCCGATTTTAATTTCAGAATTTAAAACAGAACCACAGGCAGCACAATAAGGTTTTGATTCCTCAACACCTTTTAGCTGTCCACATTTACATGACCAATCTCCAATACTAAATGAATCATAGTCAATAATTGCAGTTTCTTTAAAATCTGTTATTGGAAATATCGACTTAAATGCAGCCTCTATACCAATATTCTTCCTTTTTTCCGGAAATTCATTAATCTGTAAAAAAGTCTTATATGATTTCTTCTGAACCTTTAAAAGATCCGGAATATCAATTGGACTCTCACTATCTGAAAAACTAATACGGTCAATATAACGATTTTTTTGCATACTTATCCTATATTCTTAAATTGCCTGTCTAAAAAAAAATAAACATTACTTAATCTCTACTTCAGCTCCAGCATCTTCAAACTTCTTCTTGATTTCTTCAGCTTCTTCTTTTGATACGCCCTCTTTAACAGTTCCTGGAGCTTTATCAACTACTTCTTTTGCTTCTTTTAAGCCTAAGTCAGTTACTTCTCTAACAGCCTTGATAACATTAATTTTCTTTGCTCCAACGCTTTTTAAAATAACATCAAAATCTGTTTTTTCTTCTTCTTCTTCTGCTGCTGGTGCTCCTGCTACTGCACCTGCTGCTGCTGGCATCGCTGCCATTTCCGCTTTAATTCCGTACCTTTCTTCAAATTCTTTAATGTAATCAGCTAAGTCCAATACAGTTAACTTATCTAAGTGTTTAAAAAAATCTTCCTTTTTAATTCCAGCCATTATCCTTCTCCTTCTTTTTCTTTTTTATCTTTTAAATTATTCATTAATACTAATACATTTTTAAGTGGTGATGTTAACATCATTCCCATTTTCTTAAGTGGCATTGCAATTGAGAATGCTACCTGAGACAATAATTGTTCTTTTGATGGTAATTTAGAGATACTAATTATAGTATCTGCATCAACCAATTCTTTTTCAAGAAAACCTGATTTAATCGTTATTTTATTGGTTTCTTTGATAAAGTCAGCTATAACCTTTGCAAGTTCTACATATTTATCATCAGAATATGCAATAGCAATTGGTCCATTAAATACTTCTCTTCCAATTTTTTCTTTTTTCTCATTTTTAAAATACTGTATGGCAAATCTATTCTTAATTACCCTGAACTGTCCTTCAACATCTCTGATCTGACCTCTTAGAATTTCCATCTCAGGAACACTCAATCCCCTGTAATCAATCAAAAAAACACCATTCTTTGTGAAAATTTCAGATAGATCTTCAACCGCTTTTTTATTTCTTTCTAATCCTATAATTCCTGCCATTTTGATCTCCTTCTATTTCTCAAAGTCACTGATATTCAACTTCACAGATGGACTCATTGTTGAACATATACTTAGAGAAAGAACATACTTACCTTTCAATGATATTGGTTTTGCTTTTAAAATAGCACCGATAAAGTCTGAAACATTTTCTTCAATCTGTAATTCAGTAAAGGACTTTTTTGCTATACTTGAATTTATAATGCCTGACTTATCAACTCTAAATTCTACTCTACCTTTTTTAATTTCAGTAACAGTATCTTTCATATTCATAGTAACTGTTCCAGCCTTTGGACTTGGCATCAAACCTTTAGGACCTAACATTTTACCAATCTTACCAAGATGTCTCATCATATCAGGAGCAGCAACTATTACATCATATTCAAACCAGTTTTCACTTTTGATTTTATCAATAATTTCTTCTCCACCAACAAAATCTGCACCAGCTTCTTCTGCTTCTTTCTGTTTGTCACCATTAGCTATTACTAAAACTCTTGTGACTTTTCCAGTACCATTTGGTAATACAACTGTACCTCTAACCATCTGATCTGGATATTTTGGATCAACTCCAAGTCTGAAAGATATATCAATCCCTTCATCAAATTTAGCATTACTAAAACCTTTTAAAAGACCTACTGCATCTTTTAATCCATACAGCTTGTCTTCAATTTTTGCTTTTGCTTCTCTATAAGCTTTACTTCTTTTACTACCCATTCTTTGTCTCCAATCCCATACTTCTTGCAGAACCGGCAATGATTCTTGTTGCCATTTTTAAATCATTTGTATTCAAATCAGGAAGTTTAATTTTTGCGATTTCTTCTAGCTGTTTTTCAGTTAATTTACCAACTTTTTCTTTGTTAGGTTCACCAGAACCTTTCAAAACCCCTGCTGATTTTCTTAATAAATATGAAGCAGGTGGTGTTTTCAACGTCATAGTAAACGTTTTGTCGGGGTGTACAGCTATTTCAGCTGGAACAATCATTCCGTCTTCCATCTTAGCTGTTGCCTTATTAAACTGATTAACAAACTCCATTATATTCAGCTGATGCTGACTTAATGCAGGACCTACTGGTGGTGCTGGTGTAGCTTTTCCAGCTGGTAACTGCAATTTAAATGTAGTCACAATCTGTTTTTTCTTTTTTGGACTTGCCATTTTCAATCTCCTATATTTTTTCAACCTGTAAAAAATTCAAATCTACGGGAGTTGGTCTCCCAAATATTGTAACAGTAACTTTTAAAGAACTTTTGTCCTCTAATATTGAATCAACTATCCCATTAAAATTAAGGAAAGGTCCGTCGATTATTTTTACTGCTTCTCCAGCTTCAAAATGATATTTTGGTTTAGGCTGTTGTTCCGTAGCTTCTATATGATTAAGAATAGTTGATACTTCCGTTTCAGCAAGTGGCATTGGCTTTTTCCCTGCCCCAACAAATCCTGTTACCTTTGGAGTATTCCTGATAAAATACCAATTTTTATCATTCATCTCCATTTTAACAAGAATATAACCAGGAAAGGATCTTTTTTTACTTACAACCTTCTTGCCATCCTTAATTTCAACTACATTTTCTCTTGGAACTACAATTTCTTCTATCTGGTCTTCAAGTTTAAATTTCCTGATTTTATCATCAAGAGCTTTTACTACAAACTCTTCAGAACCCGAGAACACATGTATTATATACCATTTTTTAGCCATGTTTTTCCTATTTTGTATTACACTCTAAAAGGTTTTCATAATTTTTTGAATTATGACTCCAAAAAAAGCATCAACACCGTAGAGGTAAATCCCAAAAATCAATGACGACACAACAACAGCAATTGATGTTTTCTGTATATCAGCTTTTGCCGGCCACGTCACTTTTTTAAGTTCACCTTTAATTTCAATCAGGTAAGTTTTAATTCTATTAAATATATTTTTTTTTTCCATTTTATTATTAAACAGGTCAGGAGGGCCTCGAACCCCCGACAACCGGTTTTGGAGACCGGTGCTCTACCAATTGAGCTACTGACCTATTTGACCTCCTTATGCTCCGTATGCTTTCTGCATCTTGGACAGAATTTATTAAGTAGTAATTTGTCGGTAGTATTTTGTTTATTCTTATACTTCGAGTAATTCTTCTCACTACATTCTTTACACTTAAGGTTTATTTTTATTCTTTTATCGTTCTTAGCCATTTTATTTCAATTATTATTATAATTACTATTCAATAATATCAGTAACAGAACCGGCACCAATTGTTCTACCACCCTCACGGA
>JAOZTV010000575.1:611-1170 GCA_029939015.1 Candidatus Aminicenantota bacterium | reverse complement strand
CTAAAGTTTATACCTGGTTTTGGACTTTGAAGAGTATCAAAATAGTATTTTACAAATCCTTTTTTTTTCATATTAAATTGGTTTAATCCAGATTCTGTACCAATCCATAAAATTCTCTTTTTATCTTCAAAAAGGGTTAATATCTTATTATTACTTAAACTCATTCTATTTTCAGGATCATGTCTGAAATATTTAAATGTTTTGTTTTTTTTATTATAAAGGTTTAGCCCATTTTTTGTACCTATCCATAAATTTCCTTCATAATCTTCCAATAAAGATGAGATCATATTAGAACTGATAGTCTCGTCTTTTTGAGGATTATGTTTAAAAAGAAATGATTTATTTGTTGCAGGATCAAACCTGTTTAGTCCGTTTTTTGTCCCTATCCAGATAAATCCATCTCTACATAGAATTAATGAACGTATGTTATCGTCACTTAAACTGTTCTTATCCAGAGGATCATGAATATATCTTTTCCATTGACCTGTTTTTTTATTTAAAATAATAATTCCTGATCCATAAGTCCCCAGCCACCAATTTCCATTATTATCTTTTAACC
>JAOZTV010000575.1:0-601 GCA_029939015.1 Candidatus Aminicenantota bacterium | reverse complement strand
AATGGATAAAAAACTTATATTATTTTTGTTTTTAAAATCAGTTTTAAATTTAAAATGATTAAATTTATTATTTTCATAATAACTTAATCCCCCAAACCCTGTCCCAATCCATAATTTATCAGAACTATCTTCAAATATTTTTAATATCATGTCTGTTGGCATGGAGTCAGTGGTTTCAGTATTATTTCTGAATTGTTTAAATGTCCTCCCATCATACCTGTTTAAACCACTCTGAGTTCCTATCCATAAAAATCCTTTTTTATCCTGAAATAATGATTTAATTTTATTGCTTGATAATCCATCATTTTTTGATAATTGTTTAAATACGAAATTATGGTCTTCTGGAAAAATATTGAATAACAGACTTATATAAAAGAAAATAATAATAATGACTTTTTTCATAATTCACATTATAAGACAAAAAATGATAAATGCAAGAAGTTTCATATAGGAAAAAAGTCTCATTATGAGAAAGTGACTTTTTTCCTATTGAGGGTTTAAGAGTTTTTGATAATATGAAGTATAAAAATTAATACAAAAATTCAAAAAATTTGGAGGAAGGATAATGAAAAAAAGTTTTACTGTTTTATTAGGATTGTTT
>JAOZTV010000280.1 GCA_029939015.1 Candidatus Aminicenantota bacterium | reverse complement strand
CCTAAAATTTTCATCAAAATTGTAGCGAAATGTCCAAGATGTCTGTTATAACAAGTAAAGCGATTGAGTCGAATGAAGAATAGTCGCACTATTTTGCAATGAAGACGATTGAGCTTAACGCAGTTAGAATTGGCATATTGGACATTGCAGTAGGTTTTGATGAAAAATTTAGGTAAAATTTGAATTTGTAAATTATCGTAAATTATTGTAGAATACCCTATGAATAAATATGAATTTTCAATAATAATATTGACAAAAAACTCTTTAGGAATAGTAAACAGATTAGTCGATGCTTTATTATCTCAAGATTTCAAGCATTCCTATGAATTTATTTTTATGGATAATAGTTCAACTGATGAAACTGTTAAATATTTAGAGTCAACCTTGTTTAAAAACAAAAGAATATTTAATGTTCCAGAGGGAGAATTTAGTCATAGTGGCACAAGAATGAAAGCTGCTACATTAGCCTTAGGGAAATTTGTAATATTTCTAACAGATGACGTCATTCCTATTGGCACCTCATTTTTAAAAGATTTAACAAAACCTTTAATTGAAGAAAAAGTACCTGCAACCTATGGTGTTTTTCAGATAAATGATAAAGAATGTGATCCTATAGATGCCTATCTTCACAACGAATGGTACACTGGTTTTGAAGATTCAATTGGTCCTATATCAGAATTCTGCTGGAAATTATTCCCATCAGAACTTCATAGAAAATTTTGTAATTTTGATAATTGTTCATCAAGTATAAACAGAGAATTATTATTAGAACTTAAATTTCCTGATGTACCTTATGGAGAAGATATGCTCTTTGCAAAAAAACTTCTAAAAAATGGTCATAAGGTTGGTTTAAGTAAAGATGCAAAATTTTTTCACTGGCATAAGGTCAGTTTTAACTATATGGTTAAAAGAATGTGTATCGATCAACACTTAAGTATTCCTGAATTTAATATTTATTATGTTAGAAGAAAAGTAGGCGTAATTAAAGCTGTAACAAAAAGAATATTACATCGGACATATATAGCATTTTTCAAATTAAATATACCTATAAAGGATAAATTTTACTGGTCATTTTATAACGCAAAAACACTTACAGCTGATTTTATTGGTAAATATATGGGTGTGTTGGATGAAAATTCGATAAAAGGGTTCTCACCAATTAATACACGTTTATTAAAAAGGAAAAATGAAATAATTGATGAAATAAGCAAAAAAAGTATTATTAGAGATAAAACGACTTAATATTTAATGTTTTTTCTTAATATACTCCGCTAATCCTTCTTTCCAATGAGACATTATATTCAAGTTTTGGTCTTTTAAACCCTTATTTTCCAACACTGAATATTTAGGCCTATTGATTTTTATAGCAAATTCACCAGGTTCTGCTTTATTTAATTTAACATTAGATTTTGTTAGCCCGAAAATCTCTTTTGCAAATTCATACCATGAACAACTGCCCTCTGCTGTAAGGTGATATAAACCATACTTTAAATCACTATGAACAATTTTTGCTATTTGATTTGCAATCTCTCCAGTATAAGTTGGGGTTAAAAATTCATCGTCAACTACTCTTACTTCATCGCGTTCTTTTGATAATTTAATCATAAGGTCAACAAAATTATATCCTTTTGCCATACATGGATTAACACCATAAATCCCACTAACTCTTAAAACATAATACTTTTTAGCAATAGTAGAAACAAAATACTCACCGGAAAGTTTTGTGTTTCCATAAACATTTAAAGGAATAGGTAAATCTGTCTCAATATAAGGTGCCATTTTTTCACCATCAAAAACATAGTCAGTACTTATATGTAAAACGGGAATATCCAGTTTATTTGAAATTTCAGCAAGATTCAATGAGCCAATACCATTAACTTTAAAAGCTGTTTCAGGTTCATCTTCACATTTTTCAACATTATGAAAAGCAGCCGTATTTATTATCATATCAACATCTGAATTATTAAAAGCTTTTTCTACTGATTTCTTATCAGATATATCAATATCGTCAATTATTAATTCAACAACATCATCCGTATTTTTTAAAGCAATACAAATATCACTTCCTAACTGTCCATTAGCACCAATTACTGCAATTTTCATAGTCTTCTCCTAATTTAGTAAGGACACATAAAAAATATGCCCCATATATTAAATATTGATTTTTTAACCCTTTAACTTCTTAAATACCTGTATATTATAAAAATTTGGATCTGAAAAATCTGAGAATTTTTCTTTGTTTTTTATTAAATCTTCAATAATATCTTCAACACCATATTTTGGATGAAAGCTAAGTACTTTATTTGCTTTTTCAACACTTACCTTATAATTTCTAAAATCCTGTATATGTTTAATATTAAGCTTTATGTCTTCGCCAAGATGTTTTTTAATACCCGATTTAACAAGATCTCCAATTTCGCCCACAGTATAATTTCCTGATGCAACATTAAAAATACCAGAAATGTCCTTGTTTGCCTCTATTGCTCTAATATAAGCAGTAGCTGCATCTCTAATACTCAAAACAGGTCGCCATATAGCAGGATTATTAACTGTGATAGTTTTTTCACTCATTGCAAATTTAAACATTGTATTTACTACAAGATCCAACCTCATTCTAGGGCTATAGCCTGATACTGTACCCTGCCTAAAAGCTATTACTGAGAAGTTATCATCAATCATTCCTATTACAGATTGCTCACCCTGTAATTTTGACATTCCATAAGGATACATAGATATTGCTGGTGATGTCTCATCATATAATTTGTCAACTGTATAACCATAAACTGAACATGAGCCAGCATATATAAACCGCTTAACTCCAGCAGTTTTTGATAAATAAGCAAGGAAAGCAGGAGCGGCAGAGTTTGAAATAAAATTCTCAGATGGTGAGAACTCGGCCATAGGATCATTTGATAAGCCTGCAAGAAATATAACCTGATCATAATTTTTTACATCCTCAACAGTCAAATCAAAAATATTTTTATTAATTTTATTAACTGCTTTTGGTAAATTATCACCAAACCAGAACAAATCTATTACATCAACATTATAACCTCTTTCAAGTAATTCAGGAATCAATACAGAGCCGATATAACCGGCTCCTCCAACTATTAATATTTTCATTTAATTTTCTCCATTTATTTAATTTATTTTAATTTGAAATTTTCAGATTCAGGTTTTGCCAACCAATCAGAAAATGATTGTGCATTTTTATCCTTACCTGAGAGTGTTAAATCTGAAACAGGCCATTTTATACCAATTTCAGAATCATTCCATAAAAACCCTGATTCACCTTTATTGCTGTATAAACCTGTACACTTATATTGAATCTCAGCAAAATCAGATAAAACATAAAATCCTCTGGCAAAACCAGCTGGTGCATATATTTGTTTTTTATTTTCTGATGATACAACCTCTCCATACCATTGTCCTAAAGTTGGAGAATCTTTCCTAATGTCAACAGCAACTAAAAACGCAGAACCATATGTTACTCGCATTAATTTACCCATTGGTGGTTCCCATTGAAAATGAAGTCCTCTCAAGACACCTTTAATTGATCTTGAATGATTATCCTGTACGAAATTTGTTGGTAAACCTAACTCTTTAAATTGATCAGTTCTATAAGACTCTAAAAAAAAGCCCCTTTCATCTTCAAATACCTGTGGTTTTAAAACAATAAGACCATTCAGATGTTCAGATTCTATCTTGATTTCCATATGCTTATACCCCCATAATTTATCATCTATTTTATACTAATTATAATAATTTATCAAGCATATACAATAATTTATAAAAAGTATATAATTATATATGAATACTAATTCGTTACAATTATATATTGACCGTGCAATACTTTTTTTACTTGCTCTTTGTATAGGAGTTATGCCATTAATATATTTAGCAATTATCAAAATTGAAGGTTTAAAAAATTAAGCCTTTATGTTAAAATATCTTTTTGGAGGCTCTATGAGATACATATATATATTATTAATTTTACTACTGCTCTTTTCATGTACAACATCAATAACCAAAATAGATATCGGTTCTGATTTACCAGATCTGACAAATGAAAATTATTTTGATCCAGCATATAAAGAGGCATGGCAGAATTTAAGAGATGGTAATTATAAACTTGCAATG
>JAOZTV010000279.1 GCA_029939015.1 Candidatus Aminicenantota bacterium | reverse complement strand
ATACTAAAGCTATAAATGGCCTTGCCAATATTTCTTTTTTTGCAGTTAATAATTATTCAAAATCTCTTTTATTATATGATAAAGCATTAGAATTTGACCCTCACAATTCTGCAGCACTTTTTGGAAAAGCCGTTTCACTTCATTATCTTGATAAGTATAATGAGTCAGATGCTGTGTTTAATAATATAATAAAAAATAATAATTCAAATCTTTCAGAAACTTATTATTATAAAGCTTATAATTGTTATTTACGTAATGAATATGATATTGCTTTAAATATTCTAGATAAGGCAAAAAAAATAAATTTTAATATGTTTAAGGCATATTATCTATCAGGATTGATACACTATAATAATAAAAATTATGAAAAGGCAGAAAAAGATTTTAAAATGTCCTCTCTTAGTCCTAATATAAATTGCAAAACAGAATATTATCTTGGAAAAATATCAATTAAATTTAAAAAATGGAAATTTATTAGATATTATTATAATTCAATAGATTGTTTAAAAAAAAACATTAAAAGACTGGAATTAAAAATAAAAAAAGTTGATAGTATGGATCTTTCAAATGATGAAAAAGAATTAATCAAAAAAAAACTGAATATCAGGTATAAAAAGTATAAAAATGATTCAGAAAAACTAATTACGAAGATGGAAAAAACTATTGCTCAAAATAGAACCAAAAAAATCAAATATGATAAACAGGTAACATCAAAGTATATAATGAAACTTACTCACATTCTGAATAAAGATCCAAACTCGATCAATGACCTTGATAGTTCCGGTTCTGCACTTATTTTTGAAGCGATTAATAATAATGAGATTGATGCCATCAAATTATTAATAAAAAAAGGAGCTAATATAAACTTGAAAAATGCACATGGATTTTCTCCTTTTCATTGGTCAGTTTTAAGAAGTAATGTAGAAATAGTTGAGTTTTTTTTAAAAAAGGGTATTAAAGTAAATAATGCACATAATAATGGTATGACACCCTTGCACGATGCTGCAAGTATGGGTTTAGAAGATAAAGTAAAGATATTATTAAAATATGGGGCTAATCAATTTATAAAAAATGCCCGAGACAAAACAGCATTTAATCTTGCAAAAGAACAGAAAAAAAAATATATTTATAAATATTTTACTCCAGTTCATAATATGATTAAAAAAAATGATTTGAAAGGTATTCAGAGTTTATTAAAAGAAAAACCTGTATTTTTAAACTTTCAGGATATAAAAGGAAAAACTCCTCTATATACTGCTGTAGAAGAAGGAAATTTTAATATCGCTAAATATTTTATAAATGCTGGAGCAGATATTAATTGTAAGGATTACCGTGGATTTTCTCCACTAAATATTGCTAATATAAAAGGACATAGTAATATTGCAAATTATTTAATATTAAAAAATGCATCAATAAATAATCAATGAAATTGTAAAAAAAGTAAGGATTTTAAATTTAATATTTTTCATTTTTGCTTTTGCTCGCCTGTTTTACTTGTATCCCATTAAGTTCTTTTTCAGTTGCTTGCTCTACTTCTTCTATATTAACAGTTGCAAGAATATGGAAATGATTTGACAACAGCATAGGCATGAATATTAACCAAAAAACCCCATGATCTATGAACTGGAATTGATATTATATAAATAAACATTTAGAATAGGATAGAGGTAGAAATGGAGCAGGAAAAGTTAACTAGTAGTCAAAGAGCAAAATATATAATAAAAGTAATTTCAAATGAAAACACTTTTTGTATGAAAGTTTATAAGAAGTTTTTTTCTGAGACAAAATCACCTGTCATTATTAAAGATCTAGACTGCCAGACAATAAAAGAAGCTCAAATAGAAGCAAAAATGCTTTTACCAAAATTACTTCTTGAATATAAAGAAGAACGAAAAAAGAAAAAGAAAAAGAAAAAAGAAAAAAAGAGTTTAGAAAAGCAAAACCAAAACTTAGAAGAAGAAAAATTATTGGAGAAATCTTATAAAGATTTGGCACAACTAGATGATAGCCCCAATAAATCTACATTTAGAAAAAAAATAAAAATCCTTAAAGATGAATTATTTTTAAATGCATACAAAAAAGGCTTTTCTGAAAAAGAAGCTCAAACGTATATAAAAAATAAAATTGGGAAAAATTGGCAGCAAATAATGAAAAATGCTTTAAACGGAAATCTTGATAAAGTTTTTTAAAAGCATAAGAAATTTAGAAATTGTTGGTTTCAGGCTATTTTTAATTACGGTTCTCCGCCAAAATGTGTGGGTAAAAAAACAATACAAAACAGAGAGTGGTTGAAAAAACCAACTTTTTGTATGGCACGAAGTTATTTGTATTTGTCAACTTATTTTTATATAACTTCAATTATTTTTTTTAATTTATTTAATAATGGAATCCATCCTATAAAGATCAAAGCCAGTCCAAGAAACACAAAAACCCCCTTTGAACTTAGTATAAAGCCTCTGATATTAACCAAACCCAGTTGTTTTTCTTCATATTCATTTTCACTATCTTCTTTGGTTTTTACCCTTGTATTTCTGGCAATTTCTCTTACTGCATAGAAAAAATCGCCCAGCTTGATACTTACCATACCAAGAAAAGTAAATAATACACCAATGAGTATTATGAAATACCATTCACCACATAGTTCAAATGTATTTTCCATTCCAACCTCCAATATATTAATATAATATAGATATTGATAATTTTCAACTTAAACCTAAATTGACATCTTTCGGCGAATAGGTCAAAGCCTGTTGTACCATAAGTGAGCTTCCGTGTATGGCACGAAGTTTTTTAATTTGACATGAAAACTAATTCTGATATATTTATAAAATGAAAAACGCAAATGACACTGAACTTTTTAAAAAAATCACTAAAGAATACCTGATGAATCATTCAAGTGCGGGGAAATTTTCCAGAGGTTATGATTATTATAAATCAGGAGCTGTAAAAAAAATAGTTCAACAGGATATGCTTATAAAAGCCGATGTCTTCGGTAGGAAAAAATATGAAGTAAATATTGACATATCTGAATCACCTATTCTTTTTAACTGCAATTGTCCATCAGCTTATATTGAATTATGTAAACATTCTATAGCAGTTGGATTAACAATAATTGAAACTCCTGATGTAATAAATAAAGTACAGGTAAATCAAAAACAAATAAAAGATAAAGTGATTGATATAGCTGACTTAATTACAAAAACATCCAATGTAAAAAAGAATGCTTTTTTAAAGGAAATATTTAGTAAGAATCCAGAACTGAAAGAAAGATTTTTAATTCTAACTCTCGGTCAGGTTGCTATAGCTTCAGATATGACAATTGAAGTTATAAGAGAAGAAATAAAGGAGCAGTTGGAGGAATTAGATTTTGGAGATCATCAGGAGTTATGTCATTATGGCAATGAAGATTCCGAATCTTCATATTACGGATACAAGGAAGAGTATGAAGTCTTAGCTGATGGTGCAGATCATCTGATTAATATGACTCTTGAATCATACATAAAAGAGATGAAAGATCATCTAAAAACCGAAAATATTATCGAAGCATTAAAATATTTTATGGGAATCCTGTCAGGAATACTAATAGTAGATGAGGAAAAACTTGTGGATAAATATGATATTTTTTTTGATGGCATAAAACCACATTTACTTGATTTTATTAGCGATATTTTCAATGATTTTCTAGAAGGTATTAAAAATTCAGAAAAAAGTTCAGAAGCATTAAATGTTTTAGTAGAACAGTTTTTTAACGAAATGTTTTTTTTAACAGAAATTTTTTCAAAAAAAGATGAGTTACCCGAACTTGGTTTCTTAAAACCTTTAATTCTCGAAATGGTTCAATATCAGGAAACAGCTAAATATATTGAATCTAAAATAGATAGAATTAACCTTGGTAAAGCAGAAAAAAATGAAATAAAGATGAAAATAGCTGAAATCTGCAAGGACAATTCATTGTGGTTGAAAATTGCAGAGAGTTCCTACCTGGACAATGATGAGATTGGCAAACAATTATTAGAATTTTATAAGAATGAAAAAAGAGTTGAGGATTTTATCAAAGTTGCAAAAAATTTATTAAAAAAATCGTCCAATGAATTTTCTGATTTCTTATATAATATTGAATTAACCAAAAAAAATAATGAACTTTATATGGATGTTCTGGAAATACTCTCAT
>JAOZTV010000278.1 GCA_029939015.1 Candidatus Aminicenantota bacterium | reverse complement strand
ACATATTAAGTTACTTGTAGATCAATTCCGAGAGACTCGGGTTATTTGCTAATAATCAACAACTTCCCAGTAATTACCGGTTCCTCCAATATTTTCAGCAATATTCATATACAAGGCATGCGAGTTTGTATTCATATTCTGCATCATATTAAACATATTTTGTTTTGCATTTAATTCACTTTGCATTTGATATATGCTCTTTTTTTTGATTGATTTAACAGTATTATTTTGATTTTGTTGATATTTAAAATTTGAGCTTACTCTATTTTGATAAGCAGACATATATTGTTGCCTTTGCGCTGGACTTAGTCTTTTTCAATTTAAAATATTAGTGATATAATTTTATATTAGAAAAATTAAAATAATTTTACTTGACTTTTTTATGTATAATAATTAGTATTATATTCAATGGAAATAAAATTACTTGGTGAAAAGGTTGGCGATATTCTTGCAATAACTGAAGATATTAATCATATACGTGATATTGACAGTTTATTAGATAGGGTTTTACTTGAAGCAAGAAAATTCACAAACGCTGATGCTGGCTCAATTTATCTTGTAAAGAATAATTACCTTAGCTTTGATTATGTACAAAACGATACTTTAATGAAAGCTGATCAATCGGGTAATCACTTCTTATATTCTAAATTTAAAATAAAAATTGATGAGAATTCAATAGCAGGTTATGTTGCTAAAACTAAATTACCCTTAGTAATTAATGATGTTTATAAATTAGGAAACGAAGTACCTTATGTATTTAACCAGTCATTTGATAAACAGTCGAACTATAGAACAATAGCAATTCTAACTATTCCGTTAATCACCAGTAGAGATAAAATTATTGGAGTAATGCAGATAATAAACCCTAAGAAAAAATCTGAAATTATTACATTTAATAATACAGACAAACAGCTGGTAACATATTTTGCAAGTCAAGCTGCAGTTGCCATAGAAAGGGCTATTATGACGAGAGATACAATCCTGAGAATGATAAGAATGGCTGAAATGCGAGACCCAAAAGAAACGGGCGCCCATGTAAATAGAGTTGGAGCCTATGCAATTGAAATATATAATAGTTGGGCAGTTAAAAAAAAACATACTATTGATGAAATTAAAAAAAAAAAAGATATATTAAGAATTGCTGCAATGTTGCATGATGTAGGTAAAATTGGAATTTCAGATCTAATCCTTAGAAAAAACGGTAAACTTACAGAGGGTGAATTTAATGAAATGAAAATGCATACAATTTATGGAATGGAATTATTTTCAGAAAAGAGTTCAGAGTCCGATGAAATTGCAGGTGAAATTGCTTTAAACCATCATGAAAAATGGGACGGTACTGGATACCCGGGCATCCTCAATACCAATTCAGACATATATTCCTTTGGAAGGGGGAAAAAAGGAGAAGAAATACCTATTTATGCAAGAATTGTTGCTCTGGCAGATGTTTATGATGCACTTTTTTCAAAACGTTCTTATAAAGATTCATGGTCAGAAGCAAGTGTACTTGAATATATAAAATCAGAAAGAAACAAACAATTTGATCCTGAAGTTGTCGACGCTTTCTTTTCTATCTATAAGGTAATAACAGCCATTAGAGAAAAATATATTTAATCACCAATTATTATTGACAACCTATTTGAAGGTGCTAATATTCTTTGTAGATATTTGTTAAATTCTATAAGACTTATATTTTTAATTTCTTTAGTAAAATTTGCATAAAAATCATAGCCTAAGCCCAACACTTCAAAGAATATAAGATTATAAGATAAAGCTCTTTTCATTTCATTTTGTCTTTGAAATGATGTTGTCGAATAGGCAATAATTGAGTTAAAGGTTTTTTCATCAATCCCCTTATTAAGAGAATCAATTAATTTTTTATATAGGTTTAGTGTTTTATCAACATTTTCCTTATCTGTTTTAATAAAAAAATATAAATAACCAAATGGTTTAAAAAAAACTACCCTTGAATTAATACTATAGGTCAAATTTTCTTTTGCTCGTAAAGTCCATAAATACGAGCCAATACCTCTACCAAGATAAGTTTCAAGCATTTTACCATATATAAATTCTTTTCTACTTATTGACTTATTGAATCTGAGAAGAAAAGAATAGGCAATAGTACATAAATCGCCCTTTATTTTTTTTCTAATTATATTATTTTCAATATTTTTTAAAATAATATTTTTAAAATTTTGTTTTTCACCAATTAAAAATTTCTTTAAATTTTTATTAAATATTTTTGAAATAATATCCTCTTTCAAATCAGTAGAAACACTTAATATCATATTTGACAAATTAATGTTTCTTTTGTGATAATTCGCAATGTTTTTTTTTTTTATATTCTTCAAAGATTCTGTATTACCATATATTGTATTTTCGTATCCAGTTCCTTTGAAAAAGCACATTTTAATTGCTTCATTTAAAACATAATTATAATCTTCTTTTAAGTTTTTCTGTACCTGCCTCATTCTTTTCTTAAAAAATCCCACTCTCATACTTGTAATATCAGGCTTTCTAATAGTTTTAAAAAATATTTTAACGGCATCATCAAAATATTCAGAGAGACATTCAATTGTTATAACTATATAATTATCTTTTACTCTCATATAACAAATAGAATTCTTTGAAACTACATTTTTAATATTATCTGTACCGGAGACTTGAATAAACATTCTTGAGGCAATTTGAGAAATGCCCTTTAATTCAGTGGGATCAATACTGCTCCCTCCATAAAATGCCATCTGAAGAACCGTGATTTTGGAATCTTCATTTGCATGATAAATATACGACATATTATTTAAAATAATTTTTTTTGGTATGTTTCTTGCAGAAAGGACATTGCTAGACATACAAAAATATTGGAGAATAAGTATAAATAAAATAGTTTTTTTAATCATTTTTTTTATCCATTGCATTTATCTCAATATATATATATTTCTTAGAGAAATAGGTCTTTGCTACCTTTCTTAAATCTTTTGAATTAACTTCATGTAATTTTTTTACTCTCTCCCTTTTTCCATTGTCAAGCAAAAGATATCTGGCTAGCGATACTGCGGTATCAAGACCCTTTTCTTTAAACTCCTCAGACATATATTTAAAATAATTTTTTCCTCTAATTAACAGGTCACTTGCATAACGTCTATTTCTGGGCAAATAATCCTTTATTGTAAATTTTATTTTTCTCATATTCTTAAGAAAATTTATCACCTTATTTTTGGCTTTCTTTACCATATTAGCTTCAATTGAAAAGTCTATAATAATTACACCACCATATTTTAATGATAAATATTTCATTGAAAATTCTATTGGAAAAATTTTATTTCTATAAAGATGTACTTTCAATAATGCATTTGAACCACCACCGATAATATGAGTTAACATTCTTAAAGCGGCAAAATCTTTGCTATTATAATTTGGTGCAAAAAAGCCCAGTGTAATATGTGACTGTTCAATATCCATCTGCTTCTTTATTTTAATATTTTTCTTCAAACCTGTCTTATATAATATTTTGTGTTCTACTGTTTTAGTATCAGAAATTTTATTAAATAATTCTAGGATTTTCTTTTCTGTTTCAATAATATCAATATCTCCGATAATAATAAGTGAACAATTATCTAACATAAAATATTTATCATAAAACTTCATTAGTTCATTAATTTTTGCATTTTTCACTATTTCAATACTTCCGTAA
Organism: Candidatus Aminicenantota bacterium; assembly: GCA_029939015.1. GTDB lineage: Bacteria > Acidobacteriota > Aminicenantia > UBA2199 > UBA2199 > JAOZTV01. The sequence continues at coordinate 484 of JAOZTV010000278.1, read as the reverse complement.
GATGGAAGTCTATAAGGATGGTTAATAAAAATATTTTCAAAGATAATTGAAGAACCAATCTGAGAGGGATCATTTAAAATCTGTTTTAACTCATATTCAACTACTTTTTTTTCTCTTTTCAAAATAGCCTCTTCTATTTGAAAATCAAACACCTTTTCTTTAATAATATCAAGTCCAAATTGAGTATGAGATGATGGCAGGGATAATTCAAAGGTCATAAACTCCCTATCTGTATGAGCATTTATATAACCACCTTTTTCTCTAATTTCTGAAAGAATATTATCATTCGTTTTATTTTTTGTACCTGAAAATAGAATAAGGTGCTCAAATAAATGAACCCACCCATTAATCTCACTAGTTTCATCTTTAGAACCAATATTTACACCAAGTACGATATTTACAAGAGGTATTTTAGGGTTATTAACCAATAGAACCTTCATACCACTATCGAGTATAAGATTCTTTGAATCAATTTTAGCGTCCA
>JAOZTV010000277.1 GCA_029939015.1 Candidatus Aminicenantota bacterium | reverse complement strand
GCATCATTGGTGTTTCAACTTCTCTATAACCTTTTTCATAGAAGAACATTCTTATCTCTTGTATCATCAAAGAACGAAGCTCAAAATTCTTTCTTGCATTTTCGTTCATTATTAGGTCAAGATATCTTTTTCTATATCTTTGTTCGATATCAACCAAACCATGAAATTTTTCAGGAAGTGGATGTAATGATTTTGTTAAAAAAGTCAGTTTTTCAACGTTGATAGTCAACTCACCCGAATGAGTGACAAAAAGCTGTCCATTTACTCCAATGATATCGCCTATATCAAGAAGTTTATAGGTTAAGAAATCGTTTTCTGATACCTTGTCTTTTTTTATATATATCTGGATTTTTTCTTCGCCGTCAAAGATATGAATAAATGAACTTTTGCCCATCTTTCTCATAGCTGTAATTCTTCCTGCAATTGAAGCCTTTACTTCTTTTGGTTCTAGTTCTTCTTTTGAAAACTTACTATATTCTGTTATTAAATCTCTTGCATTATTAGATTTATCAAAATCATAAGGGTAAATCTCAACTCCAAGCTCTTCAAGTTTTTGTAATTTTTCCAATCTTACTTTCATATGTTCTTCCATTTTTTTTTCCTCTTAATTTATAATTTTTTTTGAATAATTTATTAGTTTGATATTAAACTTTTTTATTTTTGTAAATATTGCTGAATTATCAACTACTACATAATTTGAAGAAAATTTCTGGTATTGTGGGTCATAAAAATATAAATAACCATTTGCCAATTCAATTTCTATCCATTTATGAGGTATAGGTGTTATCATTCCATTTTTTTTTTTTAGATAAAATCCCTGAGTAAAATGACTGTTTACTCTAATGGCTTTAAGAAAAACATTTGTTAATTTAGAAAATCCAACACAGTGGGCTTTTTTATTCACAATAACTGCCTCTGGAGTCTGTGGTATTTTTTCCTCTGAGTATGTAATTTTCTTTTTTAGAAATTTTGAAATATTAATCATATAGTCTTTTAATGTATAAGTCCCTGCTGTTAATGAATAAATTGTAGTTTGTAGCTCTTCTGATAAAGAAGAAATATAAGCCTTGTCAGGGTTTACTCTGAAATTCAAGTTAAGATGCATGAAATTTATACTTTCAGTTTCAATCTCAATGATATTTTTATTGAATTTTAATGTTTGTTTGAAATTGTCATTTGCATAATTATAGAACAGATTTTGCTGGTTGGTATTTATTTGAATATTTAATAATTCAACTTGCTTGAGTGGTGATAAGAGGAGAAAAAAAAGAAAAATGATTTGCATTTAGAGTACCTTGTCAAGCACAGCATTAATAATTTTATATGAGTCCTCTTCACCGTATTTTTTTGCAATTCTAATAATGTCATCAATGATAATTGCTTTCTGGTCATTATTATATGACTCACTGATGCCCATTCTTAAAAGATTTCTGTCAACAGGAGTTAATCGCTCCAACTTCCAGCCAATTAGATTTTTAGATATCTGTCCATCAATTTTTTCTTTATTATTTTGTAAGGTGTCAATTGTTTCTTTTACAAATTTTGCTTCTGCTTCAGTCAACTCTTTATAAAAGGGTTTGCCGGTTTCAAGCATATAATCGCTTTCTAATGATTCTGAACCTATAACATCCTCTGCAAAAAGCAGTTTCAGAATTATTTCTCTACAGAATTTTATCCTAAACATTAAATATTTGCGTTATTGAAAAGGTTTAATAATTCAATTGCAGACTGTGCAGAAGAAAAACCTTTATTTCCCATTTTGTTGCCTGCTCTTTCAACTGCCTGGTCGGTATTATCAGCTGTAATAATGCCATAAGATATTGGCAGAGAATATTCAAGATTAAGTTGTGCAATTCCTTTCGTTACTTCATTTGCAACAAAATCAAAATGTGGAGTTTCTCCTCTGATTACTGCTCCAAGGCAAATAATTGCATCATATTTTTTGCTTACAGCAATTTTTTTTGCAGCAAGAGGAATTTCAAAAGCTCCGGGAACTCTAAATATTTCTATTTCATCATCTTTTACACCGCTTCTCGAAAGTGCATCAACGGCACCATCTAAAAGTCGGTCTGTTATGAAATTGTTGAACCTTGACACTATAATTCCATACTTTAATCCCTCTGAAACTAATTGCCCTATGTATTCTTTCATGATTAACTCCACTATTTAATACGAAAAGATACATCAAAACAGCAAAAATGTCAAGAAAAGTTTCTAGTACCATTGAGCATAAATACGTACTCACTGTCGTTTTCGTGTTTTTGGAAGTGAGGCTTTAGCCTCGCCAATCACTAACAAAATATATTACTTAGGCGGGACTAAAGTCCCACTTCCATAGTGTCCAAGGACTTATGCTCCTAGTCAGTACTAATCTATTAACAAAGCTCCATCAAGGTTATTTTCATCATTAATTATATATTTTAAAAATACTTTTCGTTCTTCATTTAAATCTACAAATTCCGCTCCAACATTATAAAGCATACCCTTAGAACTTAAATCCTCATCTTTGTCCTCAAATGGTTGAGCTTCAGATCTAATAATTTTTATTTTAAAATCTTTTTTTTCTTCATTTTTGGATAAATATATATTATAAACTGTTCCAATTTTTGTAATAAATCCACAAATTATATTTATGCCTTCATAACTGATATTTTTCACATTGAAGTTAACTACATTATATAGTTTCCCTTTTAATTTTTCAACACTTTCATATCTTGAACTCTTTCTTTTTTCCATAAAATATCTCCTAAGAATCTACCAATAAAAAAAGGTTAAAACAAAAACAAGAATATGTCAAGCTATCGAATTGTAAAAATAAAAAAAGACAGCTTCTTCTCCAATCTATGATTTGTTTTTTGTATCAAGTTCACCGAATAAAGACAATAGAGTGTTTAATCTTTAGGGCTATTATTCTATATATGGTTGAAGAAGTATATTAACTGTTGTCCCTTCCTGTTCTTTAGATTTTATTGATATATGCCCCTTATGTCTTCTTACTATTGAACGGGCAATACTTAATCCAAAGCCAAGCCCTTTTTTTGTAACTTCTGTCTTGGTGCTGAAATAAGGGTCAAATATTTTGTCAATATTTTCCTCTGGAATACCACAGCCTGTATCCTTTATTGATATTCTGACATAATTCCCGTGGGGTATTTTTTTGTTTTCAGGATCAATGATAATGTTTTCAGCGTGAATATTTATGATTCCTTTATTTTCAATTGACTCAATGGCATTGTCAATTATATTATTCAACATTTCTAATAATTGAACTTCATTACCATTGACAAGATATAATCCGTCTGTAATTTCAATGTTTAAGTTAATATTTTTCATTTTAGAATGCTTTGTTATTTTACTAAATAGACTTGTAATATTAATTGGTTCTTTTAAAATAAGGCTTTCGTCATCAGGGGTAAACGATATAAGCTTATTTGCAAGGTCTGCTGCCTTATATGAAGCATCTTCAATTCGCTTCATTATTTTTTGTGAATGAGTATTAAAATTCTGTTTTATCGATAAAAGTGAAATATTTCCTGCAATTACTGCAAGGAGGTTGTTAAAATCATGTGCAAACCCTTGAGCAATTGTTCCTATTGATTCGAGTTTTCTACTTTGTAATAATTCATCCTCAATTATTTTTCTTTCTGCCAATTCTTTTAAGGCGGATTGTCGCATAATTGAGATTTCTCTAATCTGTTCAATTGGCTGACTCATGTCCTCAATTGTAAAAATCAATAGTTTTCCCTCTTTGTCTGCACTAATACAAGAAACAGTTGTTTTAACAATTCTGTTTTTTGAATCTGATAGGGGACATGATATTAAATAGGGATGTAATTGTGGAGAAAAAATTATAGGAGGACCACCATCTAAAATCCATGAAAGCCGTCTTGAGTATTTTTTCTGTGATAAATTAGGAAAGAAATCTAATAGGTTTTTATTAGTGATTATATTTTTTTCAATTTTAGTCCATTCAGATATTGTTTTATTCCAAAAGATTACTTTATAGTCTTTATCAATAATAAATATTCCAATATGGAGAAGATCAAATTGATTGAATTTATTCATCTATATATTTATTTATCATTTTAATTAAAAAATCAATTGCTTTTACTTCAAAAATTAAAAGGATAAACCCATCCACTTTTAAATCTTCTAATGAGAAATTTGTTTCTGCTAATACA
>JAOZTV010000040.1:7025-14691 GCA_029939015.1 Candidatus Aminicenantota bacterium | reverse complement strand
ACATCAGGAAGAGTACTACCCCATTCTTTTTCTGCTTCTCCAAACCCTCTATTTATTGCATCTCTAATTATATCTATTTTACTCTTATCACCACCAAATATTGCAATTGAAAAATCAACAATTCTATCACTTACCTTTTCAGGACTCCATTCTCCTCCTGGACCAAGAAGAGCCTCTGCCTCTTTTTGGGCAACCTCATCAATAGTAAAATTCTCATCACCACCTGACTTAATCCTGCTACGGAATTTATCCATTAAATCATCCATAGAAATATCCGGATCATTTGAAACTCCTATTTGTCTTTTCAACATATCGCCTACAAGATTATGTATTAAGCCTTTTGCCTTATTTGCCCGTTCCATAACATCCTGAAGCATTTCCTTGTCAATATTTGGTTTTAAATTATTATAGCCATTTTCATCATTTAAAACACTATTTTGGTATTCATCGCTACCTTTATTATTTACATTGTTTTTCGTATTTTCTGCTTTTCCTAATAAATCCTTTGGATTCTTAACATTCAACGCTGAAAGATCTGATATTTTCATAAGTCCCCCTATATGTATATCGGATAAAATTATATTTTTTACATAATAAACTTGAAAAAAATAAATTTTTTATATACAATAAAAGAATGCCAAATAAAGAGATAAAAGACATAGATGATTTTTTCACATCTGAAGAACAGGCTGTTTCTCCAAAAGATAAATGGGATAATATTTTTTCTGCATGGATAAACAGAATTGAAGAGAGAAAACTTTCGTTAACACTTTTTGAGTTGAAGCTTTGGATAGAAAGCTTAGAAGAGTTTTTTAAGTCTGAATATCTTGAGACTTTGACTTCAGAATTTGACGGAATTAATACTAGAAATTACAAATTTCATACCCATATACTTGCTCAAATTTGTTCAAAGCTTATAAACCACCTAAAACAATTAGATTTTGAAAAGGATCCCTTATATATAAATTTTGAAGAATTCATTGTCGTCAATGTAATAAGTAAGCAATTAACTAAAGAATTAAACCATATCAAAGACCATACTACTCCGGAATCATGGTTCAACAGTACAAAATTGTTTTTACAGAATTTTAAAATTATAATAACAGAAATTTTAAAGAATGACCTCATTAGTTTAAAAACATATACATCAATTCGCAAACTTTATCATAAAGAAATAGCAAGAAACCCTATAATAGTTTCTTTATTGGATAAAGAATTTATTCCCAAAATTGACAAGACCTACCAAAAGGATATCTCAAATATTATATCCTCTCTTGACAATAAATCTTTAAAAAGAGATTTAGGCATATTTTTTATTTTAGCTTTTAGAATTGCAAAAATAAATAATTTCATTGAAACGAATTTGAATAAAACGAGAAACAAAAGCATTGTTATTCCCCTTATAGTCTTTCTAAAAAAGAGTATGAGTAATATAATTTTTTTTTATAAAGAGAAATTACTTCCCCAATTGATAGATTATATTACAGAAAAAGACAAGAAAAATATTGCCCGTACCGCAGTTACAGACATTGAATTTGAATATAAAAAAATCTTTGAGGGAGAATTCCCGTTTTATTTCTCAAACAAAAATGACAAATTAAACAAAAGGAAATTACTAAAAAATGTAATTATAATTTCAGATATAGCTATTCAGGAATTTGTTGAAAGTATAGTAAGGATTTTCATTCCAGATATATCTGGAAACAGTATTTTCAGTAATTATACTTCAAGAAAGCAAAAGTCAATTGCATTAAAGAGCAAGTTAACCAAATTACACACTAAAATCAACGATTATTTTTCAAATAAATCAAATATTACACCATCAGACATTTTTTTTGACATAAACATCTTCATTGAAACAGATTTGAATTACCTATTATATAAGGATTGGAATGAATTTTTAAAGTATTATAATAACCTGATAAATACAAATTTCTCAGCTGAATTTGAAATTAATTTAAGATCATTTCACTCATTTATCACAAATATACTCAAAGAAATGCTGATTAACAAAAAAAAAGGAGAATAAAATGGAACAATCATTCGTAATGCTCAAACCAGATGCAGTACAAAGAAAAATTAGCGGACAAATTATAAGCAGATTTGAAAATAAAGGATTAACATTGATTGCTATGAAAATGTTGCATATATCAGAGGAGCTTGCACAAAAACACTACGGAATTCATAAGGGAAAACCATTTTATAATTCTCTAATTGACTTTATAACCTCTTCACCTGTTATCGCAACTGTGTGGGAAGGCGAGAATGCAATTAAAACAATCCGTAATCTTGTAGGGTCTACAAATCCACAGGAAGCAACACCAGGCTCAATTAGAGGCGATTTTGCACTTAATATGACTTTTAATATGATTCATGCCTCAGATGCGCCAGATACTGCAAAGAGCGAAATAGCTCTTTTTTTTAACCAAGACGAATTACAGACATATTCACCAATTATAAATAAATGGCTTGTGCCAGAATAATACTTGGAGTTAATATGGAAACAAAATTAAACGAAAAGACGGTCAGCTATTCGCCTGAACTTCCTATAACATGGGAAGATTATTTATCATATTTATTACGAAACCATATCGATAAGAAACATGGAATTACAAGTATTATTGTTGATGGAAAGGAATCTGTTGGAATTATGACAGATAACCCTAAAAAACTCTTATCGCAGGATATTCAATTAATTGAAATATTTACAAATGATTCAATAACGATTGCCAAAAACGGTTTTAATAAAATAACAGAAATTATAATTAGGCTAAAGTCTGAATCTGCTATAACAGCAGACCTCTATAGGGAGGGTAAAATTAAAGAGGCATCACAAAATATATTGAAAATAATAAATGCAATAACTCCAGTTATTTATTTTGTGAATTCTATAGGAAAAAACTTTAATTTTAACTTTTCTGAACTATCTTTTTCAAAAGATGTTTCAATTAAAGATAAACTTGATTATTTTACCACTTCTTTTGCAGACATGGTTAGTTCACAGGAGAAAAGTGATTTTGTTGAACTTGCCGATTACCTTGAATATCAATTTACAGACGACCTTAATGATTGGGGAAAAATCATTTCTTTATTAGTTAATGAAATAGAAAATTCGACTGCAAAATCCAATTAATTTACTCAGGTATAAAATATGAAAAAGAAAGAGCGAATACTAGTCGTACTAAATCCGTCTGCCGGGGTTGCTGCAAAAGATATTTCTACATCAGTCATCTTTTCAACTTTGAGAAAACATTTTGATACAGTTTCAATTATAAATTCTAATTCACCTGAACACGGGTATAATATTGCAAAAGAGGCTACAAAAAACTTTGAGATTGTTACTGCCTTTGGTGGTGATGGAACAATTAATTCTATTGCAAAAGCATTAGTTGGGACAAAAACTATACTTGGAATATTACCAGGTGGTTCTGGCAATGGTATGATAAGAAACCTAAAAATTCCTTTATCATGGCGTAAAGCACTTGATGTACTAATAAATGGTAAAGACGTAAAAATAGATGTTGGAACTATTAATAATGAATATTTTTTTAATGTTGCTGGAATTGGTTTAGATGGCGAAATTTCAAAGAGATATAGCCTTGACCCAAAATCAAGAGGAATTTTTCCTTATATTTATCATGCCTTTAAAGGATATTTTGAAATGCCAACTTTTAGAGTAAATATAGACCTTGGCGATTTTCAATTTCAAGATGAGGTAATGCTGATAGCCTTTGCTAATTTTAAACAATATGGAGGCAAAGCCGTAATTGCACCCTTTGCCTCACCTTATGATAATGAACTTGACCTCTGTATTTTAAATAAATTCAAATTATTGAAAATGTCGGTTAATCTTCAAAAATTATTTACAGGAAACATACATAAATTGCCTTTTTACAAATCATATAAATTTAAAAAAGTAAAAATAACTTCATTGGATGGACCTATACCCTCTACTATTGATGGAGAATATGGGGGAGAAGATTTGACTTCTTATGAAATAGAAGTAATTCCTAATATGTTAAATATTCGTGTTCCTCAAACTAAGAAAAATTAAAAAAATATAAATTCTAAAAAAAAAGGGAGTATTTCTACTCCCTTCTAATTTGTTAATAATAAGGTAAACTAAAATCAACCACTTGATGTACTTTGTTCAGTGATTATACCTATATCTTCTATACCAGCTCTTTTTAATTCGCCTATCAACTCAACAATTCTGCCATACTCTACTTCAATATCAGCTTTTAACATTAACTTTTTTTCACCTGCTGTTTCTCCGGTTATTTTTTCAAAAGCTTCCTCTATTAAAGAAGGTAATTTTGCCATGGTATATTTAAGGTCATTTGGATCAAACACAATTTGTTCATCCAAAGCTATTTTACCATTTTTCTGTACATAAAGTGTAGGTAGTTGACCCGGCTGTCTTTGTTCTGTTAAATTACTTGCTTCTGGTAATTTTACATTTGCACCCTTTTGTATCATTGGAGTTACAACCATAAAAATTATCAATAAAACCAGTAAGATGTCACATAATGGAACTACATTCGGATCTGATTTAGTTGTACTAGCTCCAGTATTTCCACCAGCCATTTTAAGCTCCTTTATTTTTTAATTTAATAAAATGATCTAATAAAGTTGAAGAAGCGTTTGCCATTTCACCTGTAAAGATTTCAATTCTGTTTAAGAGTGCATTAAATACCCAAACGGCAATAACTGCAACAAGGATCCCAAAACCAGTAGCATATAGTGCTTCAGCAATACCAGAAGCAACAGCTCCAATACCACCAGAACCTGTTTCACCCATTGATGCAAAAGCATTGATGATTCCGATAACTGTTCCAAATAATCCAACAAATGGACCAGTTGAACCAATAGTAGCTAAAGTACTCATTCCTCTTTTAAATTCCTGAACACCTTTAATTGTTGCTCTATCAATTGCTCTTTTTGCTGATTCTACCTGTTCTGAATAAGGTGCATTATTATCAGCCTGAAACTGTAATTCATTTAGACCTGCAACTAAAACTTTTGCTAAATGACTGTTTTTAAATCTTTTGTCTGAAGCAAGTTTAATTGATTCATCAATTTTTCCTTCCTGCCAGAGTTTACTAATTAATCTTAATAAAATTGTTGATTGTTTTTTAGCCATTGAAAACACCATAGATCTTTCAATACCTAATCCAAAAGAATACATTGACATAAATAGTAATGAAAAAACTACTACCTTAACAACAATCCCCATTTGTTCCCACATTTCGTGTAAATCACCCATATAAGTCCTCCTAATTAATAATAAATTTATAATATTTTTTTGTTATATAGCTTACCTATTTTGCCTGTGTAAAATTAACGGTTACTGTAAACCTAACAGGCTTTGGAACACCACCTACTAAATAAGGTTCATATTCCCATTTTTTAATCGCATTAATTGCTGCACCATTTAAAAGAGGATGTCCTGAAATAACTTTCCAACTTATAACCTTACCAAAAACATCGGTAACAGCCTCAACAATAACACTACCTCTAATTCTCGCACTCATGGCAATTTTAGGATATATTGGATTAACATGTTTAATTTTTCTTGCCTGCTTAACACTAATTCTTGTTGCAGAACCACCAACATCCAAATTTCCACCAAATATATCTGTGGTCAAACCATCGTCATCCATCCCACCTTCAACTCCACCTTCAACTCCACCTTCAAGTCCATCATCCAATCCTGATGAGAAATCTTCTTCTTCTTCAATTATTTCTTCAGGAATTTCAATTGGAGCTACCAATGCACCAATTTGCTGTGGAATATCTTTTTTTATCTCTTCCTGTTTCTTTTCTTCTCTTTTAGTTTTTGCCTTAGCTTTTTTCTTCTTAGCGCCTCTTTGAGCCTGAGGCGGTTGAGGAGGCGTTTGGGCAACAAATATATCTACAACTTTAATCTCAGGAAGAACTGTTTCAGTATCCAAAAGAGGACCTACCATAACAGCAAAAATCACACCCGAGTGCATTATTAATGAAAATAACATAGTCAAATACTTTTTTATTTTTGACTTAGTATCACTTGAACCAACAATTACATCATCAAACATTTATACCTCCATCATTTCTAACCTAATTTATATACTAATTTTAACAAGAATTCAAGTTAATTCTTTTTTTTTTTTGTTTCAAGAAAATATTTTTCCCAAATTTTGAGCCAAGCACATGATTGAAAGATTGAAGAATACGTACCAACAATAACACCGACAATCAATGTAATGGAAAATGCATGAATAACATCCCCACCAAAAAAGAAAAGTGATAAGACTGTTAATAAAGTTGTGCCCGATGTAACAATAGTTCTACCCAATGTCTGATTGATACTCTTATCTAGGACAACAATTGCACCTTCTCTTTTAAGAGGCTTTATATTATCCCTAACCCTGTCAAAAATAACAATAGTATCATTTAATGAATAACCAACAATTGTAAGAAGTGCCGCAACAACCGATAAAGACATTTCAACATTTAAAAACAGAATTACTGATAAACTGATTAAAACATCATGTGTTAGGGTAATTAAAGCTGCAAGCCCAAAAACAAATTTAAATCTGAAAGCAACATAGACCAACATACCAAGTAAAGCCCAAATTGTAGCAAGAACTGTTTTTTTCTGTAAATCATAACCAACCTGTGCACCAATCGCTTTTTCTTTTAAAACCTTAATATTGCCAATAAATGTATGCTCTTTAATTACAGATGTAATCTTGTCTGTAAATAATAATGAAATTAATTCATCAACTGACATTGACTCGTTAAGAATTCCCTTTATACGCTTGGAATAAGTCTCTTTAAAGTCAAGCTTTAAATCATTTTCCATTTTTTGAAGTTCTGACACAATTCTGATTTTGCTCAGAGCCGTAACAATAGTTTCAATTATATCCTTTTTTCCAATATCTGAAACAACAGCCTCTACATCAGTATTTGAACTATTAACCCAGAATTTTTCCAATAAATAGCCTAATTCATTTTTTGAGAGTTGATTGATATCTAAAGGATTTATTGAAAAATTCTCTTTAATTAATTTTGTAATTCCCAATGTAACCGAATTACCATTATCATCTTTAAACATATCAATATCTGAAAAATTAATTATAAGAGGCATTTCTGAAATAATTTTCGCATTTTCAAAAGCAATACCATCAGCTATTCCCTTTGATTTTAAAAATGTGGTTAATTCATTCTCTGTAGCCTTATTGATATCTTTCCCTTTATTTTCGTTTGCCTTTGTACCAAATTCAGCAATAAGAATGTTTTTGATTTCCTCTCCTGCTTGAGAAAGAGAAAAATCTTTATGTTTCATTTTTTCTTTATTTGTAACAGTCTTAATTAAAAAGGTACTGTCTTCTTTCTCTCCAACCTTTTGAACTAAAAAGTTTTTAATTCCACCTCTTTTCAATATTGTTTTAACAGAATCTACGTCAATTGTTTCTTTAAAACCTATCTCAATAAGTGTACCACCTGTAAACTCAATTCCGAGATTAAAACCCTTTGTAAAATAAACAAAGGCACCCGCTACAATGATCAATCCTGATAAAATAAAGGCAATCAGCCTTTTATTCATAAATTTAAAATCAGGTTCTTTATTAAATATTTTCATCTTATTAACTCCTACCTAAATACTTATCTTAGTATTCTT
>JAOZTV010000040.1:0-6925 GCA_029939015.1 Candidatus Aminicenantota bacterium | reverse complement strand
AAACCCTTTCTGATAGACTCAGCACCAAGAGATGGACCAATAACTTCAGTCTGTTCTAGTTTAAGAGATGCAGGTAATGCTCCAGAGTTTAAGACCAGTATCATATCCTTTACCTGATCATAGGTATAATTACCAGTTATTCTTGCACTATAAGAAAACTCAGTTTCAATAGTTGGAGCTGTTTCAACTTTTTTGTCAAGAATTATTGCAAGTCTTTCATTTATATTAGCTCTTGTATAAGCTGAAATTTTCTTTGCACCCTCTGCATTAAAATTCAATCCTACAGCTGGTTTATTATAATCATCTCTCGAATGAGTTGCCTTTCCTAAATCCTTTCCTGTTACAACAGAAATTGATTTTAAAACATAATAACCAATATTACCTGATCTTCTTGGATTTTCCGGAAGAATAACCAATTCGTCAGCTGTAAAATCACTATTATTATTTCTTTCTTCTATTGCCTGAGCCTCATCTTTAAATGGACCTGCAACAACATGTTTGAATTCAAGCATAGCTGAACTCTGAATAAGATTTTTAACTCTTGTCTTATCATCAAAACCAGGTAATTGAACCATAATTTTATTATTTTTGTCATCACCGAGTAAATGCTGCTGTTGAATAACCGGTTCCGAAACACCAAATTTATCAACTCTTCTTCTTACAGTTTCTATAGCCTGTAATACAGATAATTCTTCCATACTTTCTTTTGCAAGTTTTTTTAAAATTAAGTCAAAACCCTTGCTTGTTGCAGTATAATCCCAGTTGATAAACCTGTTTTTCAACATACCTTCAACAATAGCACTATCGTTTGAGCCAACACCCTCAATGATTAATCTATCAACCTCAAAAACATTTTTAGTGATACCTGCCTCAACTATATTTTTTGACGGCATAAATATCTTTTCAAATTCGATTTTCTTTTCTTTTAATTCTTCTTTTAACTGGTTAATATCCTGATCTGTCTGTACCTTAACAGCATCGTCCGTTTGAACTGCTAGAATTAGATGCATACCACCCTGTAAATCAAGCCCAAGCTTAATTTTTTCTTTCAATGGAAAAAACATCCAAACAGATAGAACAATAACACCAATTATTAAAGCTATCTTCCAAAAATTTTCCTTACTCATTTATCCTTCCTCCATATATGACACAAAGTCATATAAGCTAAACCTATATATCACCTAAATTTAGGTTTTATAAGTTCTTATTTTTACTTATTATTTTTTGTCCGCAACCTGTGACTTAGTTTCAACAGGTATAATAGTTGAAATTGAAGATTTTGCTATCTGTAATTTTGTACCCTTATCAATTTCCAACTCAACCCTATCATCCATTACTCTTAAAACCTTACCATAAATACCACCGGCAGTAATAACTCTTTCTCCACCGTTTAATCCATCAACTACATTTGCGTGCTTTTTCTGCTTCTTTTTTGCAGGTAAAATAATGATAAAATAAAAAATTGCAAAAATTACTGCAAACATAATTAGCATCTGTGGTCCGCCCGTCTGTGCTTGCGGTTGTGCAGAATCCTGTGCTGGTGCTTGCTGATGTGTTACTGTATCCTGTGCTGCCATAATTAACTCCTTTTATTGTATATATTCGGATAAAAATTCTTTTTTGAAAATATTAAACCGATTAATCTCAATAGCATACCTTATTTTTGCCATAAAATCAAGATAGAAGTGGATATTATGAATTGAGTTTAAAATAGAGGATGATATTTCTTTTGAAAGATAAAGATGCCTTAAATATGATTTTGAAAAATTCCTACATGTATAACAATCACATTTTTCATCAAGAGGTCCTTTATCAAATTTATGTTTTACATTTTTAATAGCGACCTTTCCCCTACTTGTAAAAAGTGTACCATTTCGTGCATTTCGAGTTGGCATAACACAATCAAACATATCAATACCATTACCTACGGCATGTAATATTTCTTCGGGAGTACCTGAACCCATTAAATATCTTGGTTTTTCAAGGGGCATTTTTGGCACAATATAAGACACAATCCTCTCAAATTCAGAGACAGGTTCTCCTACACTAAGTCCACCAACAGCATAACCATCAAATCCAATATTGGACAATTCAGCAAGTGACTTACTTCTAAGTGTTTCATCTAAACCACCCTGAATAATTGCAAACTGAAAGTTTTTACTATCTGATTTCAAGAAATGTTCTCTCGCACGTTTTGCCCATAAATTGGTTATATCAAAAGCTTTCAGATCCTGTTCTTCAGTTGATGGATATGGAGAGAAATTATCAAGAACCATCTGTATATCTGAGCCAAGACTATTCTGAATATCAACTACCTTCTCAGGAGTTAAAAAGAATCTTTGTCCATCAATATGTGATTGAAAAGAAACACCTTCTTCGGTAACCTTGGTTCTTCCCTTTAATGAAAATATTTGAAACCCTCCACTATCTGTTAAGATTGGCTTATCCCATGAAATAAACTTATGAAGTGAACCAAAACCATTTATTACGTCTAATCCCGGTCTTAAAAAAAGGTGATAGGTATTGCCTAGAATTATTTGAGCCTTTGCATCCTTTAAATGTTCCATAGTCATAGCCTTAACAGTCCCTGCAGTCCCAACAGGCATAAAAATAGGGGTTTCTATCTCTCCATTATGTGTAGTGATCAAACCTGTTCTTGCATTACTATCACTATCATTATTTAATACTTTATAAAACATAAAATTCTCCTGTATATAGTTTGTTTTTATACACTCACAATCCGTTTAGAATAACCCCTATTATCATCAGAATTGAAGTAACTGTCAACTTGTTTATCACCTAAATATTTAGATATTAATTATTTTTTGGTATTTAGAAACCATTCATTAATTTGGCTTTTATAGTTTGTGTTTTCTTTCTTTGTTAATCCATTGGGGTCAAAACGGTATTTTAGGTGTATTTCATAAATGGAATTGAGTAGTTTTATCTTTATTGGGAAATTTTTATTAATTCTATACATCCATGAAATTATTGTTTCATTCTTATTTTGTTCAATCTCAAATTTTTCTAATTCTTTTATAATTAAAACAAATTGTGTGTCAATATTTTTACTAATACTTTTTTTACTTTTTTTTAACCACCTTTTTTTATTTATAAATTTTAATATTTTTTTAAAAAATAAGAAGATTATCAAGAGTATCAAGACCAAAAACATCATGCTTTTATGTTTTTTGTTCTGTTTTATAAAAATAGTTATTTTGTTTCTCAAAAATGAAAAGAAATCACTTATAAATTCTAATGATGTTTCTTTTTTGTCTTCCTCTAACCAAATTGATGGTGTTGTATCTACTACTTTCCACCTATTATCTATATATGCTTCAACCCAAGCATGGGCATGTCTTTCACGAATTATGTATTTATCAGAAAACATATCTTTTTCATCTATTACAAATCCATTAATATATTTTGTTGGAATCCCTGCTGTTCTTAATAATAAAGCTGTTGCCGTTGCATAATATTCACAATGCCCGGATTTTGAATTTAAGAGGAAATTAGAAAGAGGACTTCGCCCTATCTTATTTTTTAAATTTAAGGAATAGGAGAAGTCTTTATTGAAAAATTTTATAATTTTTAATAATTTGTCTTTATCAGATAAATTTGATAATTCTAAATCATCGATAATTTTTTTTAATGTTTCATACTCATTTTTGGGTATATCTAAGTTTCCTTTTTCTGGTTTAATCTGCTTAATAATAATGCCATTGTAAATGGTTTTATAAATAAGTAAATCTGACCTTGTTTCAAGCTTTATTATCTTATCCGAGTTTATTTCAAATTTTACAATATCTGAACTTTTAATTTCAAAACAGCCATAAGGAATAGGAAGCAGAGTTTGAACATTATTCAAATATTTTTCTATTAGTAAAGATTTTCTGATGATATTTTTTTTTTCATATAAATTCCATACATTCTTTTCAGATTTAACTGTATTAAAATTTTTGTTTTTTGAAAACCAATTAGCTGAAACATAAGTATCATAACTTGCCGTTTTCAATAATCTTGGAGGTATATCTTCTGATATTAGCCTCATAATTATTTTACCTGAATCCTTTAACTTTCCAATATTACCAATTGCAGTTAGTGACTTATAAGGATCAATCCTTTTATTACTATATTTGCTTTCCCAAAAAGAAGACATTTTTTTATTGACCATTCTATAAATATTCTCAAAAACATTATTTAAACCAAAACTTATTAATAATACTAAAGCGGTTGCCAGAAAAAAAAACAGCTTTGAACTCTTTTTCTTCTTATTATAGAGTAAAAACCAAAATGAAAAAACTATTAAAATTATTTGAAAATGATATCCCCTATTATTTGCTGTAGCAGCCGATAGCATAGTTATTGCAATATATATAAATGAAAAATTCATTGGATTATGACTATAGGCTGGTTTTTTACTCTGTCCGAGCTTAGTTGCAATAATTATCTTGTCTTCAATATGATAAACCTGAGTTATCATTATTGGTAAAAAGATTAGAGGAAGCCATGTTTGTATTATTAATAATGCCTGTTCGATTTCATTATTTAAAACTATCATTACGACAGAAGATAATAAAATTAAAGAAGTCATATCTGAAATCTTTACAAAATCATCAATGTCAAATTTCCATCTTTTTTTTATAAAAATTGAACTTTCTATGAGCAAAAACATTAAAACACCAATAATAATATTATTAGTTTCATAAGCCCAGAATAAAGCTATTATCCCTATTAAGAGTGGTGGGACTTTCATTCTAATTCCTTTAGAGAGCCTTTAATATCTCCAATATCAAGAATATTAATAGCTGTTTTAATACCAAGTTTTTTTATTTTACCTGCACTTATACTGGGTTTTTTTGAAACAAGAAATACTTTTATTTCAATATCATATTTTTCAAGTAAATTAATAAGTTTGACCCTATCTTCATCTATTTCAATTAGCACTAAAACAACACTATTAAGAAGATGAATATTTGTTTTTATTAGAGAATGTAAACTGTCAAACAGTTTATTCTTACATATCGAAATTGAAGCTAATACTTCTAATGCTTTTTTTTTACTATTTATACCTTTAGCAATTGTAAACTTATATGCATCGCTTCCTAAAAACATAATATCCAGAATAGAATCCCTAATATCACTTCCAGTCAAGATTGATGACGCAATTGAAATTGCCTCTTCAAAGACATCATTATCAATTTTTGAAAATGTATCAAGAATAAGTCCATATCTTGAAAAATATTCTTCCTGATACTCATTAACAAATAATTCACCTGTTTTTGCCGTTGCCTTCCAGTTAATTTTTTTTATTGGATCTCCATTTTTATATTTTTTAAGTGATATAAATTCTTCAGATTCTCCTTTTTTCTCTGCGTACGGAATCCCTCCCTGATTGTATTTCCTTTTACCTAAAAAATTAAAAAAAGGCATATTATAAATCTGAGGCAGTACAAGTATATTGGCAGGTGCCTTTATAAAGAAACTTTTTCTTAAAAGTCCAAACGGATCTTCTTTATAAATATTAAAACCTTCAATATGAATATAACCTCTTTTTAATGGTGTAAAAGCATTATCCAATTCAATTGAATTATTAGATTTAATATAGGGAATAATTTGTAGTTCTGATGACATTAAAAATTGGTTTGTCACATCTTTGAAAAATAAATTTGATACTTTCTTTTTGTTATTATTTTTAATAATTATACTGTATCTGGTTTTTTTATTTATAATACAAAGTTCTGGAAGTTCTCTTTCTATTTTTATTTTAGTCTTAAACCTAAAAGTAAATATGTATGCAATTATTATGAAACTCAAAGATAAAATTGAAATTTGATGAAGCATTGATTTGTCAGGATTAAAACCAAATATCATAGAAACAAAAAGAATAATAATAAAAAATGTACCCTTTGGTGTAATCCTATTTATGTATTTTTCTATTAGAAAATTGAATATTTTTATTTTTCTTAGAGGATGAGGCTTCATACAGGTTTTTTAATATTATTAATTATTTTTTTTATTATATTTCTATTTGTGATACCTGAAAATTTTGCCTGTGAGTTTATTTGTATCCTGTGAGATAATACATCCTCAGCAATATAAATTATATCATCAGGAATTACAAAGTCTCTATTATTAAAAAAAGCAAAGGCCTGCGACATTTTCATTAAAGAAATAGATGCTCTTGTACTTGCACCAAACAAGATTGACTCATAATTACGAGTAGCCGATACGATTTCAACGATAAAATGTTTTAACTCATCAGAGATACGTATTGAATTTATATTTTCTTTTATTAATAAAACATCCTCTTCGTTTATTATAGAATTAATTGTATTTATGTCAAGCCCGTTAATTTTATCTGATAGTATTTGAACTTCTGACTGATTATCAACATATCCTAATGTAAGCTTGATCATAAATCTGTCTAATTGAGATTCCGGGAGAGGATATGTCCCCTGTGATTCTATCGGATTTTCTGTAGCAATGACAAAAAACAATTTATCAAGTTCAAATTTTTTCCCGTCAATAGTTATTTGATTCTCCCCCATTGCTTCCAATAATGCTGACTGAGTTCTGGGATTTGCTCTGTTAATTTCATCAGCAAGAAGAATATTTGTAAAAACAGGCCCTTTATTAAATAGAAAATCATTGTTTTTTTGAGAATATATTGAAACACCAAGTAAATCTGACGGAAGCAAATCAGAAGTAAATTGCACTCTTGAAAATGACGTACCAATAGAATGTGCGAGTGTTTTTGCAAGAGTAGTTTTACCTGTCCCCGGAACATCTTCAAGCAAAACATGTCCACCACAAAAAAAAGCAGCTATAATTTTTCTTATTATTTCATCCTTTCCCTTAATAACTTTACTAATATTATCAAAAAGTGCCTCAACTATACTATTTTCATTTTGTTTATCCATTT